>NZ_JBRCAD010000159.1:0-21128 GCF_053493415.1 Trichothermofontia sp.
CCCCCAACCCTCCTTTGTCACCTCACCGCGATGAAATGGGGCGATGGCCTTACCCTCATCCTGCGCCTCCCCACCGATCCTCCCCTGGCCACCAAACTGACCCAACGGGAAACCGAGTTACAAATCCTCTTAGACAGCACCCAAGCCATCCCCTGGCAATTGGATTGGCCCAGCCAGCGCTTGATCGTGATCGGCCCCCAGATTGAAACCCTCCTGGGCTTTCCCCAGGCCAGTTGGACCGATGTGACCACCTGGCTCAGCCGTATTCATCCCGACGATCGGGCCTGGGTAGAGAGTTATTCCCTATCCCAGGCTGCCGCAGGCCGGGACTATACCCTGGAATATCGCTTTTTTACCCAAGACAGAGCCATTGTTTGGGTGCGCCATACGGTGAAGGTGGTATGCCAGCACGACCAGCCCCAAACCCTGATCGGGTTTCTATTCGACATCAGCGATCAGAAGCAAACCCAAGCCGAACTGGCCCAAGCCCAAGCAGCGGCTGAACAAGCCCAATCTGCCCTAGAGCAAATGAGCCAACAACTTCAGGATCTTGCCCATATCGATGACCTGACCCACCTGGCCAATCATCGTCGCTTTGATGATCGCCTCCAACGCGAATGGCAGCGTCTCGCCCGGGAACGTCACCCCCTCTCCCTGCTCCTGTGCGAACTGGATCACTTCCAAGCCTACAACGACGCCTACGGTCAACAGGCCAGCAATAACAGCCTGCTCCAAGTTGCCCAAGTCTTGAAAACTGTCGCCCGACGTCCCAGCGACGTAGTTGCCCGCTATCGCGACGAAACCTTTGCGATTCTGTTACCCAGTACCCACCAGGAGGGTGCCCTTTATGTCGCAGCTCGGATACAGGAAAAGTTAGCCAGTTTGCCCATTATCCACAACCAGGCCCCCACCCGTCCCCATCTAACCCTCAGCATCGGCATCGCACAACTGGTGCCAACCCTAGAACGATCACCCGCAACCCTCATCTCGATCGCCGACGCTGCCCTGAGTCGAGCCAAACGCGGAGGCCGCAATGCGATCGTCTACGAATCTATCCCCGATTGAAGGAACATAACTCCAGAAAGCCTTAACAAAACAACCCTTTCCGCCTCCCTACAATAGAAAGTAACCATTAATCTCTTGATTTTCCTTTGTGCCCTTCGCGCCTTCGTAGTTAACAAACCTTCCTACTAAAACAGCAGATCATCCCCATGAGTACATTCCTACTCGCAACCATCGCAACCCTGCTATTCTTCCTTGGCTCCGGCCTCAAGCTCGATCGCGAATACGAACGGGGCGTCATCTTCCGCCTGGGTCGCGTGAAGGGTGTCATGGGGCCAGGATTGTATTGGGTGATCCCCATCATCGATCAAAAAATGCAAGTCGATATTCGCACCAAAACTGTCGATATTGCGCCCCAGGAAGCGGTCACCGCCGATAGTGTCACCATCAAAGTCAATGCGGTATTGTACTATCGCATTCTTGACCCCTCCAAGGCCATCAACAAAGTCGAAAGCTACGAACAAGCGGTGTACCAAACAGCCTTAACCACCCTGCGCAATGTGGTGGGTCAAAATGCGCTGGATGATATTCTGCAAAACCGCGACAAGATTAATAACCGTGTGCAGGATATCGTTGATGAAATCACCGAACCCTGGGGGGTGGTGATCGAGCGGGTGGAAATGAAAGACGTAGAAATCCCCCCCAATATGCAACGGGCAATGGCCAAGGAAGCCGAGGCCATGCGCGAACGGCGGGCACGCCTGATCAAAGCCTCAGCGGAACAGGAAGCCTCAGTCAAATTAGCCGAAGCCTCGCAGGTGATTGTGGAAAATCCAGCGGCATTGGAACTGCGACGGCTGCAAATGCTTACAGAAATTGGGGCCGAAAATAACACCACCACCCTGCTCATGTTGCCCTCGGACTTTATGCTTCTGGCCAAACAATGGACCGAAGCCCTGAGCAAGAGCCAACCAGCCACACCATTGACTCCCCCGCCGTTTGAGCCAGAAGTGGCTTTCCGGTCATCAACCCCAACCGAAAATACCTAATCAATTGGCAGGCAATGGGGGCTTCCTGTAAACTTTGATCGCGGATCGCGGCGCAACCCCCTGGGGCAGATCTAGGGGTATCGCGTTCCCTGTTGCCTACCGACACGCCCATGCCAGCCCGGTTACAAATTAAACCAGAGGACTGCTCACCCCTTGGCCAAGCCATTTTGCAATACCTGGAGGAGCAGGGCATCAGCATGAACCATCTGGCGGAACTGGCGGGGATTCCCCAACCCCGTTTGCGGGGAGCCTGTTTTAAGGGGACCTGCCCCATGCCGGAAACCCTACGCAAGCTGGCTAAGGTGATGGGCAAACACCACCTAGAACTGTATACCTTGGCCTATGAGGGACGCATTGAAAAGCTCCCGACGGATGCGGAGGAAATTTCGGTGGATACGCTTATGCGGGAATTACTGGAAACCGCACGGGAACTGGGGCTAAGTGTACCGATCGTGCATCCCTCGAAGGCAAAGATCCGGCGAGCCTTGTTGGAATTGGGATTCTACGCCAAGCACGCAGATGCTCCCCTCGGGGAAACTGAGCGTAAGCTTAAGCAAGGTTAGCGATCCCGATTGATTGCCCATTGATTGCCCATTTCTCAACTAACCATGTCCCCATCATCCCCCTGGCGGCCCGAACTACTGGCCCCGGCCAAAAATCTCGAACGGCTTCAGGTGGCGATCGCCTATGGAGCAGATGCGGTGTATGTGGGGGGGCCTCGCTATGGCTTGCGGGCGCGGGCGGATAATTTCAGCGATCGCGATCTGCAAGCCGGGGTGGCCTTTGCCCGTGAACACGGTGCCCAGGTCTATGTCACCCTCAATGCCTTTCTCCACGATGAGGATCTGGCGGGGTTGGCGGACTATGGTCGCTTTTTGGCGGCGATTGGGGTGAAGGCGGCGATCGTGTCTGACCTGGGGGTGATCCGGACGCTACGGCGGGCCTGTCCCGAACTCGATATTCACCTATCTACCCAGGCCTCCTGCTTAAACACAGCGGCAGCGAAGCTGTGGCAACGGGCGGGGGTGAAGCGCATCATTGCCGGACGGGAGTTGAGCATTGCGGCGGCGGGCACTCTCCAACAGCAGGCGGCGATCGACGTGGAACTATTCATCCACGGGGCCATGTGCATGGCCTATTCCGGTCACTGCACGATTTCCAACTTTACCGCCGGGCGCGACTCCAACCGGGGCGGCTGCATCCAGTCCTGCCGCGAACCCTATTTTGTGACCCCAGGGGCCATCCCTCCGGAGAGGCAACCCCCGCCCACCCTGGCGACCTTTATGTCCTCTAAGGATCTGTGGGGGATTGGGTTAATCGGTAGCTTTTTTGAACACCGGATTGCCTCCCTGAAGATCGAGGGGCGGATGAAGTCGGCGTTTTATGTAGCGATGACGGTCAAAGCCTATCGACAGGCGATCGCGGCCTATGCGGCAGGTCAGTGGACGCCAACCCTCCAGGCCCAGTTGGCGGCGGATCTGCGATCGATTCCCCATCGCGAATATTTCACAGGTTCCCTGGCCACACCAGCGGGTCCCGACTCGGTGTTTGGGCAACTGAGGGGGATCAATACGGGGGAAGCGACCTATGTCGGGGTTGTGATCGAGACCACGCCTGATTCAGTGGTCCTCCGGTTAGCGGAACCTTTACGGGTGGGGGATGAAATTGAGCTTATCCCGTGCCAAGGTCCCCCCATCCCCTGGCGCGTGACCCGATTGTTATCGGTGCTGGGAGAACCGCGATCGGCCATGCGGCAGGACGGGGTGGTGTGTTTGCCGAAGGCGGATTGTCCAGGCTCCCTAGCGGCCATTTCCCGCTACAATGTCGTGCGGTTTAGGGCACTAGACTCTTCTCTAGACGGCGGCAGCCCTGAAGTCCCAACTCCGGTTTCTCCCGATAGGCGGCTTCCGGCACCCAAACGCTAATAGCTTGTTGGGCATCTACATAGTAGAGATATTCCACCGTGGGATCGTAGTTGATGCTAATCCGCAGGTTGGAAAAATCATCTTCACAAAACTCAAACCCAAAGCGGACGGTAATTTGGGCCAGCAGGCATTCTGGGGTATACAGGTACTCGCCGAGGGTCTCCCGTTCCTGGGTGAATTGCTCGACAAAGGGCTGCAAGATGGGGAGGATGCGATCGGGTCCTCCGTTGCGACAGGCATAGATAATGGCAGGATTTCCCTCAACGATAATGTGGCACGGGATAGGCATGCCGCTGTCACTCCTGATAGGTCATTAAAGCCAATGGTTTCGCGATCGCCCACGGCCAGGACAGTTCCACGGCTAGGGCAATCAGATCCAGCTTAGCGGATAAATTCCTGTGCCACTTGGGTATTCTCAGGATATCAGCGGAGAGTTGGGAATGGGTAACGGCACTTGCCAAGGAGGAACTATGCGAGGTAAGGGGCGAGGTAAGGGGATAGTGCTAATCGGTGCCCTGTTGGGCTTGGGCTTGGGGGCTTGGGGCGGTATTCCCCGCGTCATGGGTCAGGAACAGGCAGATTGTTTTATGGTGGATGCCCAAGGCAATACGATCTCCCTGGGAAGTCTCTGTGGGACGGGGACAGCCCCCCCGGCTGGCATACCGCGATCGCGAAGTGCCCCCCCTGTAGATTCCCGCAGTAACCCGATGGCTCCGAATCCAGCCCCACGGGGAACGGCTCCCCTCTCGCTGGCGAACCAATGCCAACAGTTGCAAGGGACGATCGATCGACAAATCACGGCGTTACGCAATTTTCAACCACAACCGGGGGCAGAGGGCCTGGGCTTGGGGGGGCTAATCCCATTGATCCAGTCATCGAGCCAGGAGTTGCAGGCGTTGCCGTTGCAGGATGCCAATTTACAACAATGGCGATCGCGCCTTGTCCAGCAATATCAGCGGGGCAGTGAGATGCTCCAGGCGTTTCTGGGGGAGGGGGGCCTGGAACAGATGATGACCAAGCTGCTCGAAAGTTTGGGCAGTGCGATGGTGGAGATGGTGGAGGGGATGGCCCGGAGTATGGGCGCTCAGGTGCCGCCGGAGATGCGCCAGGAGATGACCCGCAAGCTTGATCCCAGTCAGGGCCAATGGCAGTCTAGTTCGGGTCGGGTTTCGGCGGGGGAACCGTCGGTTTCGATTTCGCGGCAGGAGACGCTCGACCCGGAAACCCAGGCGATCCTGGACCAGATTAATGCCTATTGTCGTCAGTAAGAAGTCGGTGAGACGACTTCAGTCGTCACTACAAGCTGATGACAAACTTAGGATTAATGCCTACTGTCGGCGGTGGAACGACTGAAGTCGTCACTACAAGCTGATGACAAACTCAGGTTCATCTGAAAAGATCCCTGATGCGGTGGGATCTAGGAAGGGAGATTAGCTAAGATTGAAGGTGAAGTTATGTCAAAGCCGGGGTTCACTGTGTGTTCCGGGCGGCTGTGTGTTGATTCCTCTAGTTTTGGTGTTACCGAGTTACCCATGCCTGTTGAAGTTGCGGTTGAGAAAAAGAAGTTAGCGAAGCCCCCGCTGGATATCCATACTTTGGGCGATCGTGTGTTGCGTCAGAGTGCGAAGCGGGTGACAAAGGTGGATGATGAGATCCGCCGGTTGGTGCGGGAAATGCTGCAAACGATGTATAGCGCGAATGGGATTGGTCTGGCGGCTCCCCAGGTGGCGGTGCAGAAGCAAATTATTGTGATTGATACTGACCCGGAAAATGCGGCAAATCAGCCAGTGGTGTTGATCAATCCGACGATTAAGCAGTATGGGAAGCAACTCTCGGTGTTTGAGGAGGGGTGTCTCAGCATTCCCGATGTGTATTTGAATGTGACGCGTCCTTCGGCGATCGTGGTGTCCTATAAGGATGAGTCTGGCCGTCCGCAAACGCTGCCGACGGATGGGTTGCTGGCCCGTGTGATTCAGCATGAGATGGATCACCTACATGGGGTCCTGTTCGTCGATCGCGTGGAAAATGCACTGCAACTCAACCAGGAACTCACGAAGCACGGGTTTTCGGCCCACGATGTCCGCCCGGTCGATCGCTAATCCACGATGGAGCGGGCCAGATGCACGATGACGCGGTATTCCGAGGAGGGCGATCGGGTCTGGGGAATGACGGGGGTAGGCGCGATCGATAAATCATAGTATCTACCTGATCGATTTTCAGCGTTTTGGGGCACACTAGACTCTAGTAATCTGCCCCGTTCTAGCTTCCAAATCCCATGTCCGATACGGTCATCCGTGTGGAAAACCTAGGCAAGCGGTACTTGCTCAAACACCAACAGCAAGGGCGATCGCGCTATGTGGCCTTACGGGATGTGATTGCTGATGGAGTTAAGTCAATGGGGCAGCGTCTATTACATCCCAAGCAACAGAAACCATCCCGCACCCGCGAGGAGTTTTGGGCACTGAAGGATGTTTCTTTTGAGGTAAAACGGGGTGAAGTCGTCGGAATTATTGGCCGCAACGGTGCTGGAAAATCCACGCTATTAAAACTTCTGAGTCGAATTACCGAACCTACAACAGGCCGTATTTCAATCAAGGGACGGGTTGGCAGTTTATTAGAAGTGGGTACTGGCTTTCATCCTGAACTTACAGGTCGAGAAAACATTGTTCTAAATGGGGCAATCTTGGGAATGACTCGAACAGAAATTAACTCTAAGTTCGATGAAATTGTTGATTTTGCAGAGATTTCGCAGTTTCTAGACACGCCTGTTAAGCATTATTCAAGCGGAATGTATGTTAAATTGGCTTTTGCAGTGGCTGCACATCTAGAACCGGAGATTTTAGTGGTAGATGAAGTATTAGCTGTAGGAGATGCAGCTTTTCAAAAGAAGTGTGTTGGAAAAATGGAAGAGTCAGCCCAAGAAGGAGGTAAAACAATTTTATTCGTAAGTCACAATATGCCTATTGTAAAAAAACTATGCAAACAATCTATTTTAATAGAACAAGGAAAGATTGACTTAATAGACTCTACGGATAATGTAATTCAAAAATATTTTGAAGGCTTCTACAAACAAACCTCATCAATGATTTGTCAATACACTACTCCCTTAGTTTCTTTTGAAGTTTTCAACTACAACAACAGTCCAATAATTAGTACTGGGGATGATGTTAAGATTGATATTCAACTAGATAGTGAATTTCCTGACTTGAGATTTATAATTGGTGTTTATAAGCAAGGTGTTATCATTGCAGATATAGATTATAGTCAGTCTCCTCTTCTTTTGAAAAGAAAATCTAGTAAAATAGAGGTTCTGATAAGGAAAATCTCGTTAGTGCCAGGAACCTACAGCTTAAATTTGATCTTGATTTCAAATGATCGAATCCTAAATCATTATCCAGGTGTATATACTTTAGAGATTGAACCTGGTATTTACTTTGATAAACCCATAGTTTCTGACTGTCGAGGTTACTGTTGCCTTAACTCATCCGTCAATTTAAATTAACAACCAATGATGTTAAGAATTATTCAAAAAATCCTTAAAAAACAAACAAAGCTAGTTCGTCTTTCTAAAATACTGATGGGAGGGGAAAATGACTTGCCTGGATATAAATATTCACTTTTAACAGGTAACTATAAAAGGCCATCAACATTAGCTAGTGATGGCCCACATTCTCAGTTTCTCTTCACTTATCAAAAAATAGGGAAAAGAATTTTGGAGACTCCTATTTTTGAAAACACACCTTACTTTAGAAATGCAAGAGACTGCATCGACCTATTTGGTGGTTACTTCCCCAAAATTCATTCTGAAGAGGAGATTATTTTAGCTGCTGAAAGGTTTTTACTGTTATTTGATGGCCAAGATGTGTCTCATTTACCATCAGAAGGGCACTCTAAGGACGGTGAATTAGTCAAATTAGCTCCAATTCAAAATTCTGATTGCTATCAAATTATACAAGGTAACCACAGGGTAGCTTTTGCAATTGCCCAGGGTCAAGAGTTCATTAAAGCTACAGTTCTTCTGAATCAGCCACAAATAACGCCGATTCAGTTCCTTTTGGAGAATCTTCAGTGGGAAGAAGGTGAAAAGCTTCTCTATCAACCACTATATTGTCCTGAACTTGAATCTCAATGGACATTAGCTAGAAGATGTACAGATAGATTAGACAAAATGTTATTATTTCTAAATCAGAATGATTTTATTCCATCTCCAACGCAAAAAATCACTCTTATTGATCTTGGTTCATATTATGGGTGGTTTGTGAGCCAATTTAAAAAGTTAGGCTTTGAAGCTGAAGGAGTAGAGAAGGATAATATTCCAATTCAGATAGGGAAAATTGTTTATGAAAATCTAGACGATAGTATCCATCGTTCCGAAATAATGAGATTCCTATCCACGACGAAAAAACAGTATGATATTACCTGTTGTCTAAGTATAATGCATCATTTCATATATGGACGTAATAAGGGCAATCCAATCACGCTATTAAAACTTCTTGATAAATCAACAAAAAGAGTCATGTTTTTTGAAATGGGAGAAGAACATGAAGCTTGGTTTTCTAATATACTTAATGGTTGGAGACCAGAAACTATAGAAAATTGGATTTTAAGTAACACTAATTTTACTCAATGTATTTGGCTCGGTAGAGATAATGATAATATCGGTGAATTTAGTAAAAACTTTGGAAGAATGTTGTTTGCATTTTTAAAGTAAAACGTTAGGATTTCTATATATGTTTTCTATTATTGTTCCAACTAAGAATCGCTCTCATTACTTAAAATCGGCATTAGAATCAATTGTATCTCATTGTTCTTATACTGAAGACTTCGAGATATTAATCGTTGATAATGGCTCAACTGATACCACTAGAATTCTGGCGAAATATTTTATAGAATCTTATAAAGAATACCGTATAAAATATCTTTATGAGGAAGAACCAGGATTATTATCAGGTCGTCATCGAGGAACACTAGAGGCACAAGGTGAGGTTCTAATTTTCATTGATGATGATGTTGAAGTTTCTTCATCTTGGTTACAAGCAATTAAGCTTGCCTTTAGAGAGGCTAGCGTGCAGCTAGTAGGCGGGCCAAGTTTACCAAAGTACGAGGTACCACCTCCTAGGTGGTTAGACTTTGCCTGGCAAACACATCAATATGGCAAACTACTCCCAACTTTGAGCTTATTAGATTTTGGAGATGAGGTACGTGATATTGATCCGAATTATGTCTGGGGTTTGAATTTTTCAATTCGTAAAAATGCATTGATGGAATTAGGAGGATTCCACCCTGATTGCCTTCCAAAACATTTGCAATATTTTCAAGGAGATGGGGAAACAGGTCTTACTCGGAAGGCTTATGTTAAAGGATACAGAGCAGTCTATCAACCACAAGCATTGGTTTTTCATAATGTTCCAAAAGCGAGAATGACAACTGACTATTTTGAAGCTTGGTATTTTTATTATGGTATTTGTGATTCATACTCTATGACTAGAGCAGACTATCAAGCTGGATATTCTATGATCAAGAACATTAAGCATTTCTTAAAGAGAAATTTAAGTGCTATCAAGAATGACATAAAGCAAAAAATTAAATTCCTCATAGAGGATAGGATTGTTTTAGACGAAGATGAGAAGATCTTTTTGAATATCAAGAAACGTTGTTTTTTGAGTTATAAAGAAGGCTTTAATTTTCATCAAAAATATATTCGCAGCAATCCGAATATCTTAGATTGGGTACTACGAGAAAATTATTGGAACTATCAGTTACCCAATCTTTGACTAATCTAGACTTTTGGCTATGTTTAGGAACCTAAAAAAATTAGCTGAATCACTATTTCCTCCTGCCGTGCTTCCCATAGCAAAATGGGTAATGGGTCGCAGTGAGCATCAGCTTAAACAACATTATCTGAAAAATGGGCGAGTCCCTTGGTCACAGGGTTATGGTATCTACAAACAACAGTTCATTACTGAATCTCTACAGAATCCTGAGCTAATGGCCTTATTTCAGACAGGGCAGCCATTACCTGCTGGTTATGGGATTGGCCTTGACGAGCGGTGTGTCGAGTACCCTTGGTTATTCTCTCATCTTCCAGTTGATGCTATTTATATTCTCGATGCAGGCTCAGTCCTAAATCATAAGTTCTTGCTGGATCATCCAATTTTCACGAATAAAACCTTGCATATTCTCACCCTAGCCCCTGAATCTGTTTGTTTTTGGGAGCGAGGGATTTCTTATCTTTTTGCTGATTTACGCCATATTCCCCTGCAATCTGATCTTTATGATGCTGTCATTTGTCTTTCAACCCTTGAACACATCGGTTGCGATAACAGTGCCTACACTCAAAGCCAAATAAACAAAGAAAGCCAGCCCGACACCTTCACCGAGGCGATCGCGGAACTACACCGTGTCCTCAAGCCGGGGGGACATTTATTTCTCAGTGTACCCTTTGGCGCTTATCAGCATTTTGGGAGCTTTCAACAGTTTGACAGTGAACGTCTTCAGCGGGCGATCGCAGCTTTTCAGCCAGTCGCATCTGTAAATTCAACTTTTTACCGTTACACTAGAGAAGGCTGGAATATTGCGACAGAAGATGAGTGCCACAGCAGTCGTTATGTAGACTGGGTAGGGTGGGCAAATAACGATGCTAGCGTTGTAACAAAACTATCGCCTAAACCTGAACCTGATAATGCCGCTGCTGCCCGTGCTGTCGTCTGTGTCCACCTGATTAAACCTTAAATGCCAGAGACTTTTGAGTGATGAAAACATTTGCTGATAGTCAACAAGCTCCAATCCATTATGTCAGGAACGGTGAGCAATTATTAGCAATTATTATCTCAAATAAATTCTCTGAGCCTGGAATTCATTTCTTTACGTCAAATGAATTATCTCAACAACTAGCCTATATGCAATATGCTCAAGGAAAAATAATACCGGCACACGTCCATAATCCTGTTCATCGAGATGTCTTTTTTACACAGGAAGTTTTGTTTATAAAAAAAGGAAAATTAAGAGTTGATTTCTACACAAATCACCATAACTATTTAGAAAGCCGAGTTTTAGAAGCTGGTGATGTCATCTTACTCGTTACAGGTGGACATGGTTTTGAAGTGTTGGAAGATATTGAAATGATCGAAGTCAAGCAGGGACCTTATGTGGGTGATCAAGATAAAACCCGTTTTGATGGTATTGACGGAACCCAGGCTAGAATCGTGGGGTAAAACTTAGTATGGCATTTATCCCTGTCAATGAGCCACTCCTGACTGGTAATGAGAGGTCCTATCTAATCGAATGTATCGAGAGTGGTTGGATCTCGTCTGAAGGTCCCTTTGTCCAACGTTTAGAAACAGAGATGGCAGCACGAGTGGGGCGACAGTATGGGATTGCCGTATGTAATGGATCAGCCGCTTTAGAAGTCGCGATCGCGGCTTTAGGAATTGGTGTAGGTGATGAAGTCATTTTACCCACCTTCACGATTATTTCTTGTGCTGCTGCGATCGTGCGGGCGGGAGCGATACCTGTCGTTGTAGATGCTGATCCGCTGACCTGGAATATGGACGTAACCCAGATTGAATCACGGATTACCCCCCGTACTCGTGCCATTATGGTAGTTCATATCTATGGTTTGCCAGTAGAGATGAATGCAGTGCAGGCGATCGCAGAAAAATATAACCTCGCCATTATTGAGGACGCCGCAGAAATGCATGGGCAAACGTATTATAATAAACCCTGTGGTAGTTTTGGTGTAATTAGTACCTTCAGTTTTTACGCTAACAAGCACATCACAACAGGTGAAGGGGGTATGCTCCTCACAGATGACTTGGAGTTGGCTGAACGATGCTGCTCCCTAAGGAATCTCTGTTTTCAGCCCCATAAGCGCTTTGTTCACGAAGAACTGGGCTGGAATTTTCGCATGAGTAATGTACAGGCGGCGATCGGTGTGGCCCAACTAGAACAACTTGATAACTTTATACAACGCAAACGGCAGATGGGGAAGCGCTACACTGAGGGATTATCTAATTTGCCCGATGTGCAGCTACCTCTAGCTCGAACTGACTATGCAGAAAATATTTATTGGGTTTATGGATTAGTTTTGGGCGATCGTTACCCGTTTGATGCACAGGAAGCTATGCAAAAACTTCAGAGCAAAGGCATTGGCACCCGACCCTTTTTCTGGTGTTTGCATGAGCAGCCTGTACTACACAAAATGGGTTTATTGACAGATGTTAGCTGCCCCATTGCTGAACGCTTATCACGACGTGGCTTTTATCTCCCAAGTGGCCTAGGTCTAACGGAATCAGCTATTGATCAGGTTATTGCTGCCGTCTGCGAGGTGTTATCATGAGCGTATTCGGCAACTATGCAAAGTATTATGATCTACTCTACCAAGATAAGGACTACCAACAAGAGTCTGATTTTATCATCACACTGCTCAAAGAATACTCCCCTCATGCTAAGCATCTATTAGAACTGGGCTGTGGAACGGGTCGTCATGCAGAGTATTTACTGAAGGCAGGTTACCATGTGACAGGTGTAGAACGCAGTCCAGAAATGCTAGAGGTATGCCGACAGCGCCAACAGCAACTTTCCCCTGACCTTCAACCTTTCCTAAGGGTTATGGAAGGGGATCTACGCACTCTTCGCTTAGGTCAAAAGTTTGATGCTGTCCTAGCTCTATTTCATGTCATCAGTTATCAAGTTACGAATGATGACCTTCTTGCCGCTTTTAGTACTGTTCGCGAGCATCTAAGACCAGGGGGTATTTTCTTTTTTGACGTTTGGTATGGTCCTGCGGTCTTAAGCGATCGGCCAGTTCCTCGCTTGAAGCGAATTGAAACCAGTGACTATATCATTACCCGTTTTGCTCAACCTATCCTTTATCCTAATGAAAATTGTGTGGATGTCCACTATCAAATCTATCTTCAAGAAAGTTACACTAAACAGTCTAACTTTTTTGAAGAGACTCATCAAATGCGCTATTTATTTAAACCCGAATTGGAATTTTTTTTAAGACAAGTTAATTTGAAAATTATCAATAGTGGGCAATGGTTAACTCAACAAACTATTGATCAAGATACCTGGAACGTTTACTTCATAGTAAATAATAGATAGATGAAAATTGCATTGACTACAAACTCCGCAGCAGCCCAATTACCAGAAGTTGGTGGAGGTTATACTTTTGAAGATGATTTAATACAAACACTGTTGGAGATGGATGATGAACTAACGCATGAGTTTTGGATATACAGTTTAAAAGAACAGAATCTTTATGCAAATATCTCTCAAAAATCTTTCAAAAATATTAAAATTATCCATCCTTATACCTCTTTAGTCCAAAAAAATATTTTAACCTTTAAATCCTATTTCAAAGCAGCTTTTGAACTCTTGGAAAATCCTCAGGTTCGACCTCACAGGGAGCGTTGGACCGAGTTAGTTGCTCGTAGGTCTATCCAGAGAAATAAATTAGATCTAGTATGGTCTTTTTCCCCTAATTGTCTTGCCAGAGATATTCCCTACGTTATCACGATTTGGGATCTGCAACATCGACTTCAGCCTTTTTTCCCAGAAGTGAGTCGTGAAAAAGAATGGACAAGTCGTGAACACTTTTTTCTGAGAAATACTCAGCCTGCAACTTATATAATTACAGGAACAAATCGTGGCAAAGAAGAAATTGAACGATTTTATCGAGTAGATCCTGATCGAATTCGTGTTATCCCGTTCCCAACTCCAAAAGCATTACAAGGAAGTAATAAAAAGCCTGAAAAAATTAAAGATAAATATAATATCTCAACGGAATACCTTTTCTATCCAGCACAATTTTGGCCTCATAAAAATCATGTAGGAATCCTTAATGCCTTGAAAATGTTAAGAGATGATTATCAGATTGTCATGAATGTTGTTTTTACAGGTTCAGATAAAGGCAATCTGAATTATGTAAAATCAGTCGCAGAAGGACTCGGTTTAATGAAACAAGTTCATTTTCTAGGATTTATTCCTAGGGAAGATTTATATGGCTTATATCGACAAGCTTTTGCACTCCTATTTTTGAGCTTTTTTGGGCCAGATAATTTACCTCCACTAGAAGCCTTTAGCTGTAGTTGTCCTGTAATAGCTGCTGATGTTCCAGGTGCTAAAGAGCAGCTCGGTAATGCCGCAATATTGGTTTCTCCCAGTAATACAAGACAAGTTGCACTTGCTATTAAGCAATTGAAAGAAAATCCAGAACTTCGTCAAACCTTGGTTAGCTTTGGCCAACAACGAGCCATGCAATGGACAGGTAAAGACTACATTAAGGCAATGCTAGAGATCCTTGATGAATTTCAAATATTTCGCTATTGTTGGCCATCATGAATTACGAATTATGTCTGTGACTACCCTCAACCAAGTTTATATTATTATTCCAGTACATAATCGAAAAGCAACAACTTTAGCGTGTCTGGAAAACTTACAGCAGATAGGCGATCTCGATCGCTATTCAGTCATTATCATCGATGACGGTTCCACCGATGGCACAAGTGAAGCGATTCAAACCCAGTTTCCTCAGGTAAAGATATTGAAAGGGGATGGAAATCTGTGGTGGACAGGGGCCATCCGCATGGGTATGGACTATGCCATCCAGCAAGGAGCCGAATATCTGATCTGGTTGAATGATGATTGTCGAATTTCACCAGGAACATTAGCTAATTTAGTACAATTTTGCCAAGAACATCCTAAAACGATCGCAGGTTGTCAAGGCTTCGAGCAGGACCATCCTAAACAACTCTCCTTTGGCGGCAAACGTAAAACTTGGCAAGGCTTTCGGTTCATGACTATCCCGCCTGGACAGGTCGTCCCCTGTGACCTCTTAAGTGGCAACCTCGTGTGTTTACCTGCTACTGTGGTAGATGCGATCGGCCTACCCAATCCCGCTGAAACTCCTCATTATGGTGGGGATTCCCTCTATTTACTGCGATCGCAGCAAGCCGGATTCTCCCTCTTTGTGGATAGTCGGCACCCTGTTTTTAATCACTCCGGCGAACCCAGCCTTAATCCCCGTGATTGGATCATGGCCCCCGGCGATCCTTGGCAAATTTTTCGGCTAGCTTTAAACCCCTATTCGGGCCTAAGTTGGCAGCTATGGTTACGCTTAAACTGGGAAGCGTATTGGCTTTGGGGTATCGTAATGTTTGCTAAAAAATATTCATCGATGATTCCGATCACCCTCCTACGCTGTCTACCGCTAAATCTGCGCAAACGTCTTTTTCTGCATCGTGCCTAAAAACTGTTCCTATGACCTGCCAGTATCCCGAAATCAGCGTTGTTATCACTTGCTACCGTGAAGGTGAACTATTGCGTGAAGCGGTTGAGAGTATTCGGCAGCAAACGGGCCAACCCAGAGAGATTATTATTGTCAACGATGCCTCACCTGACGCAGTAACTAATCAAGTGTGTCAGGAACTAGGCGCAGAGCCAGATATTAAAATCATTTGGCGATCGCAAAATGGTGGCCCTTCGATCGCCCGTAACGCAGGATTTACTGCCGCCCAGGGTAGTATCCTTGTTCCCCTAGATGCTGACGATCTCCTACCACCTCAAGCCCTCAGCCATATTCATCAAGCCTTTACCCAACATCCTGATGCCGGCTTCGTCTACGGCAGCTACATCCGCCAGGATCGGCATGGACAAAGCCGACAGGTACCCGCCACCCCTATCTCATTAGCCTCAATGTTACGCGCTCGCCCCTTCTCCCTGAGCAGCAATTGGACGCTGATTGGGACAGCCCCCTTGCGGAAATCCCTCTGGAAAGTTCTTGGCTACAGCGATCCTACCCTTGGTGTCGAGGACCTGCACGACCTGGAATTTTGGTTACGGGCAATGGCCTTGCCCTGCCAGTTTTACCCAATTTCTGAGGTGATCTATATCTGGCGCAAATATTTAGGTAAGAATAGCCGCCAAGTTACCCCTATATCTTGGTCTCGAATTACCCAAAAACACTTTCAGATCTATCAAAGCCTTGGGCTAGAGTACCGAGCTTGGGAATTACAGTTATTGGCGAGTAAGTGGGCTGGGGAAACTCGCGATCGCAACCTTTACTATCAGTCATTATGGCGCTGCATCCGCCAAGGTAGTTTTCAATTTTCTACCTGGAGCATTCTTTTAACACCCGCCCCGATTTTCCGCCTATTTGCTCATTGGGTCAAACGCTGACGCAAACTTAGACTATACCTAGAGCTACCTTTGATTGAAAGGGATCTTTTAAGTGATCCTTTAGAATATGGATGAGCGATCGCTTCTCCCACCCTGCCATGCAGACACCAGCCGCACTCCAGCAACGACTTAGGGCCGCCTTTAACGACCAGCAGGCAGCCCTCCTGGCTGAAGTTGTCACGGAAGCCTACGCCGAGCTAATCAAAACCCATGACTTCAACGAACTGAAAGAAATTGTCCGGGATCTCGCCCAGGCCCAGACCCGCACTGAACAGCGGCTTGACACCCTCACCGAACGGGTTGACACACTCGCCCAGGCGCAGGTCCGTACCGAACAGCGGTTGGATGAACTCGCCCAGGCGCAGGTCCGTACTGAACAGCGGGTCGAAGGACTGGCTAGCGATCTGCGGACACTGACCGCCACTGTCCAAACCCTGACCGAAACCGTCCAAGCCTTAGCCGATGATCAACGCGACCTACGCCAACAACTGGGTGGTTTAGCCATGACCGTGGGCTACGTGTTGGAGAACGAAGCCTATAAAGCCCTCCCCGCCTTACTCGAACGAGACTATGGGCTAGTGGTCTCCACACCCTTAAAACGCGGGTATGTCACCGATGCCCAAGGCCGATCGCTGGAAATCAACATTTTGGGAGAAGGGTACCAAGACAACACCTTAGTCACCATTCTGGGAGAAAGTAAAGCCCAGCTTTCTATCCCTGCCATTAAACGGTTTACCCGCACCCGTTTAGAACCCTTACGGGCCATTTTTCCCCGCATCTTCCCCATCCTCATCACCCACATGGTCTCTAGCCCTAACGTTGAAACCTACGCTCAGGAGCAGGGGATTGCCTTGTACTATTCCTATCAGTTTTAGTCCCAGATTCTAGATAAGGACTAAGTCGCACGATCGCGCGATCGACCAGCCTCCATTGTTTGGGTATCAGCACTACTGAGATTGCGCGACTGTAACGTTTTTACAAAAAATTCCTCCAGCGTTGGACGAGCCAGATTCATCGCCACAATTTGTGCATTCATGAGGCGTAGACTGGCCAGAAAGTCTTGGGGTTCACCCTGTAAATGCCCCTGCCAGTAACTATCCTGATAACTCAGATCCGGCACCCATTGTTTCAGCACCGTTGGATTCCCATTGCGTCCCTTCACAGCATAAGTATCCGTCGTGCCCAAGAGTTCATCCAAAGACCCCACACAGATTAACTCGCCAGCGGCCAACACCGCTACCCGATCGCAGATTTGCTCCACATCCGACAAAATATGGCTATTGAAAAAAATCGTCTTCCCCTGCGCCTTAAGGGCCAAAATAATTTCGCGAATTTGCCGCCGTCCGAGGGGATCTAACCCTGACATTGGTTCATCCAGAAAAACTACTTCTGGATCATTAATCAGCGCTTGGGCAATGCCAATCCGTTGCAACATCCCCTTAGAATACTTCCGCATTTGGGTTTTCCGCGCCGTCTTCTGGGCCAGCCCCACCAGATCAAGCAGGGCCGGAATCCGTTGCCGCGCAACACTCGCCGGGATTTGGAACAGCCCCGCCGTCAGCTTAAGAAACTCCCAACCCGTCAGAAAATCATAAAAATAGGCATTTTCCGGCAGATAACCGATCCGTTGCCGCACCGCTTGGTGACCCAGCGATCGCCCCAACAATTGCCCCTGACCGCCACTCGGACGCACAATTCCCAACAGTAGCTTCAGAAGCGTCGTTTTTCCCGCTCCATTGGGTCCTAGCAGACCAAAGGTTTCACCCTGGTAGACCTGAAGCGAACAGGACTTTAGGGATTGAATGGTTTGATTGAGCCAGAAACCCGTGCGATAGGTCTTGGACAACTTGTCCGTTTGAACCACGATCGCGGGTTCCGGTACGGGTGAGATTTCTGGAGTCAGCGGCTCAGCGGCGTTCATAGCACCTGGGAAATTCCTTACAACTCAATAATGACTCAAGATCAACTGCCACCAAACTACCCGATTTTGCCGCCAAACGCTCGCCCCAGCCCCTGAATCCTACCCCTAGGGGGTTTTACCCATCCAGGGAACGACCCCTATAATGGACACAGATTCAGGGAGACAAGCTGGATCAGGTCAGATTACCACCAATCCTGATCAAAAGACGCGATCACGACTGCTGTTGCTTAGGGTGCAAGATGAAGATGGCAGTTAGCCCAAGCTCAAAGCCACGATTACAAGCGCTCAGGCAGCTTCTCGGGGCCGTCCCCCCGTTGCCCAGCCACTTGCACACCCAATCAGATGCGGAAGTTTACCAGGTTTGGCAACGCCACTTCCTCTGGCGACGCACCGGTTTAGCCCTCACGCTGGCGATCGCGGCCTACTTCACCTTTACCGTCATTGAACTGCTCTTTCCCTTCAACTTTGGCCCACTCCAGATCCCCTGGCGACTGATGGCCCTGGTCACACTCTTGAGTTTACTGCTCACGGCGATCGCGCATCGCAGCCCCCTGGGGCACCGCTTCCCCGCCTTGATTTTCCTGGCCACCTCCTGGTCGATTACCCTTATTGAACAAATCTGGGCAACCCTGAATGGCTTTGCGCTCCAGGGCCTCTTTGCCTGGACCCTAGTTTTCCTCGCCCAAGCCACGATCGTCCCCGTGCGCTGGCGGCTACACCTGATTGCCCAGGTCGGCGTCCTGCTCTACTACGGCCTCGTCAACCTGGCCTTAGGCTTAACCCTGGACGAGGGCAGGCCCCTCCTCGATGCAGCCACGGGGTTATATCTATTTTGGTTTTGCGCGATCGCGACCACCACCGTATGGCGGTACGAACAACTCCAGCAGTCCCATTTCCATACCCGCCGTCAACTGGAAGCCGCCTACCACCAACTCGAAGCCGCCTACCACCAACTCGAAGCCGAGCAGGCCCAATCAGAACGCCTCCTGCTCAATATTTTGCCCGCAACCGTTGCCGAAAAACTCAAGCACGAAACCACCACGATCGCCGAAAGTTTTCCCGAAGTCACCGTCCTGTTCGCCGACATTGTGGGCTTTACCCAACTCTCCGCCTCCCTACCCCCCACCCAACTGGTCAGTTGGCTCAACCAGATCTTCTCCGCCTTCGACCAACTAGCGGAACACTTGCAGCTAGAGAAGATTAAAACGATCGGTGATGCCTATATGGTGGTGGGCGGACTGCCAGTCGAACGCCCCGATCATGCCGAAGCCGTAGCCGAAATGGCCCTGGGGATGCAGCAAGTCGTCCGGGACTTTAACGCCGAACATAACCAGAGCTTCAGCCTGCGGATTGGCATGAACACAGGTCCCGTTGTTGCGGGGGTCATCGGCATCAAAAAGTTTATCTACGACCTCTGGGGCGATACGGTCAATATTGCCAGCCGCATGGAGTCCCAAGGGCTAGCCGACTGCATCCAAGTCACCGAAGCCACCTTCCAGCGGCTACACGATCGCTACCAGTTCAAAAAGCGCGGCATGATCAGCGTCAAAGGTCGGGGGGAGATGACCACCTACCTCCTAATTGGGCATTTAGACTAATTGGGCATTTAGAACGGAGAGGGAGGGATTCGAACCCTCGGTACGGCCTTACGATCCGTACAACAGATTAGCAATCTGCCGCTTTCAACCACTCAGCCACCTCTCCAGCTAAGTTGGACTCCCATCATAGCAGACTTTACCGTCCCAAGCGACCCCCCATCCAGAAATTCTTGGTATCCCTTATCGCGGCACCTCCCCAAACCACCACCACCATTGCCACCCCCCGCAAAACCATTGGCCAATATTGCGGTGCCACTTGCGCCATAACCACAACCACCCTCAGTCAAGTTAGCAGCTCAGTCCAGATGATCTATCGCGACGTGGCTTACCTCGGTACGACGCCCCCTGAAACCCTCCCTCCAGCTATTGGTGTTTAACGGGCCATGCGCAGCGACTGCGCCATCGCCTAATTCTCCACAGTTCAGCGATCGCGGCAGATACTCACTCATCGCATTTTTTGCATTCCCGGCATTGCTCATTAATCTCAGCCGATAAGCCAAAGGCTTCTTTCGCTTTCTGCTCCCATGAACTCCTGAGCTTGACTTGGGAGTTTTTGTTGTAGTGTGATGACGTTGATGATGGGGATTTGAAGCGTACCGATGCCAAGATATGATTTCCAAGCCGCAGGGCTACCGGCTACCTTCTTTTGGTTCAACGCACCACAAGACTATTTTTTTGATGATGGCCTCTGGCTAGTGACCAAATCCCAGACTGACTTTTGGCAACGGACGCACTACGGCTTCCAACGGGATGATGGTCACTGTCTGTTGACAACCCTGGCGGGGGATTTCTCGATCGCGACCCGAACCTACTTTGATCCCGTCGCCCAATATGACCAATGTGGGTTGATCGCACGCATCGATCGCGATAACTGGATTAAGTGTGCCACGGAATATGAGACTCCGAGTTTGAGTCGGCTGGGGTCGGTAGTAACGAACCAGGGATTTTCCGATTGGGCCACACAGGATGTGACCACAGCAGTGCGATCGGTATCCTATCGCCTCAGTAAACGAGGGCAGGATTTTCTGATCGAGTATGCCCTTGCCGATCAGGTTTGGCACCAGATGCGAATTGCCCACCTGCATCAACCGATCACAAGCATTGATGTGGGGATTTATGCCTGTAGCCCGGTGGGTAACCATTTTCGTTGCCGCTTTGCTTTTATTGAGATCGACGACAACCACTGGCGAGCACATCCAGAATCGTAAAGAGTACCGTCATAATTGCTTGGCATTGTTTAGCATTGTTTGGCCCTAAACCCATCTGATAAACCCAACTGGGGAAAGTCCGAATGATTGCAGATATGATTCATATCAGAAGTGTTGAAAGTTAGGTTAAGCGATGGAAAAAAGGGACAGAATGCAGTATTCTGTCCTCTAACAAATAAAAAATGATGTTCTATGATAGCCTCATTCCCGAAGCTTGTCAAATTGATCTTGAAGCAGCTTTGTCC
>NZ_JBRCAD010000160.1:0-5964 GCF_053493415.1 Trichothermofontia sp.
GCGGCGGCGATGCTCTTCTGGCAAGGGGACACGATCGAGGTAAACCGCAATCTGTCGGGAGAGCGCCAGCAGGGCTTGGTGTTGGGCGGCTGGTAACTGCCGGGGCGACAGATCCATGACCCCCAGGCACCCGATCGTCCCGCCCCTCGGCGATCGCAGGGGGATACCGGCATAGAACCGCAGATGGGGGGCCTGTGCGACTAGGGGAGTGTGGGCAAAGCGGGCGTCCAAGGACAGATCCGGCACTAGGAGGATCTCGGTGGCGGCCAGCGTCGGCTCACAGAAGGGTAAAGGGTAGGGCATCAGCGGGGTTGCAATCATGGCCTTAATCCAGTGCTGATCGTCCAGCAACAGGCTGATGAAGGCAATCGGCGTTTGGCTAATAAAAGCTGCCAGCCGAACCCAGTCGTCCAACCCAGCCGCCGTGGGTCCGGTGTCCAGGGGGGGATAGGCTGGCACAAGCGCTGACCATTCCGTTTGCTTCTCTGGTAGGGGCGCTGACATCGTAGGACGTAGTGACTTGAGTTAAGTAGATCGAGCTATGTATGTCTTCAGGACTTCAGAGGGGATAACGGGATAATGCCAAAAATGGACCACTGGTTGGGGTATACCCTGGCTGGGGGAGGGAATGCTTCCGGCGACTGATGCGGGAGGACGGACCGTGCGCCGCCTTGCAGAGTTACCTACACGAATCGGCATCCCCTCGATGAGTGACGTTAAGACCCAGGCAACCTGGGTCCTGGATTCAGGGCATGGCAAATAGCCCAGTCGATCGAGACTGGTTTTTGCCTTGATTGGCTGACAAAACTCGAACCGCCCTCACCCCAACCCCTCTCCCAGAGCGGGCGAGGGGCTGACGATACCGATCGCCTCCAATGGGATATGGCCTCAAGTGTGCCGTCCAAGCCAAACCGAAAATACGCTTAAATTTGGCCAGCCAGACAAACTGACCAGTATGATGACAATACGACAAATAGGAATGTGTAAATAGTTAATAGTCGGGTTGCGGCAAAGGACCCCTTGTACTTAACCAATGCCGTCTGAATTCGCTTCCTTAGACCACTTTAGATACCCTAAAGGCGTAGAAAGCAATGCCACAGACCGTTCTTTATAATGGGGCCTTAAACAATACTCCCGACAAGCAAGGTTGGCTAGCCTATGGCACCACGCTGACGGCCAGCGCGACCCAAGTAGCTGGCACCGGGTTTACCAACCTGAGTTCCTTGCTTGAAGGCAAAGGCGGTTACAGTAACTACAAACCCCTCCAATCCGCTTTCGTTAATTCGGCATTCCCAACCTTAAGCCGTAGTAACGGTTATAGCCTGAACTTTCAGGTGCAAATCAACAGCGAGAGCCACAGTAGCTATGACCGCGCGGGTTTCTCCTTGACGACCCTTAGCAGCGATCGTCTGGGTATCGAACTCGGTTTTTGGACCAATGAGATCTGGGCACAGCGAGGGGGGACCGGCAGTACCCTTTTCACCCATAGTGCGACCGATCGGGCATTCGTCTCGACGACGGGGATGGTGGATTACAGCCTGCTAATTTTAGGAAATACCTACTATCTTTCCGCTAATAATATCCCCATTCTTCAGGGCACCCTACAAGACTACCGCGCTTTTAATAGTAGCGGTTTACCCTACGATCCCTATGAAGCGGCCAACTTCTTTTTTATCGGCGATAACAGCAGTAACGGGGCTGCCAATAGTAATATTGCGAGGCTGGCTGTCAACACGGCCCAGTTAGGCACTGCGGCTAACAACACGCTCAATGGGACTAGCAGCGATAATTTGATCAACGGTCTGGCGGGCAATGACACCCTCAATGGTCTGGCGGGCAATGACACGCTAATTGGGGGGGATGGCAGCGATCGGCTTGCGGGGGGGAGTGGTAATGACAGTTTATTAGGAGGCAGTGGCAATGATTATTTTGTGTACGATACAAACGCAGCCTTTACAGCTACCGCCGTTGGGTTAGATACCCTCTTTGACTTTAGTGCCAATGACTTTATTGTCCTGGATAAAACAACCTTTACTAGGCTTGCCAGTACAGCAGGCACCGGCTTCAACATTAGCTCAGATTTCGGCTTCGCGAATGACCTAGCAGCCATTGCGAGTAGTACGGCTCGTATTGTGTATAACCCAACTGATGGCGGCCTCTTCTATAACGAAAATGGTAGTGAGTCAGGTTTGGGATCAGGGGCACAGTTTGCGACCTTAGTCGGTGCGCCCACGATCGCGGCCAGTAACTTTGTGCTCCAGGTTTAGCCTGAGCGCGATCACCCCACCCTTGCCCTTATCCCCAACGCTGAGTAAACGTGCTCACCAGGAAGGGGAGCGATTAGAATGGGGATGCGTCCTGATCGGAGTCATGCCCATGAATGACCAAAGTGACCAGAGTGCTAATCCTGCCATTGCCCAACTGGGCAACCCCAGCCTTCGCGCTGAAGCCGAGCCGATTCATGACCTCCGCGACGAGCGGGTGCAAGCCCTGATTGATCAACTTTTGACGACGGTACAGCAGGCCAATGGGGTCGGGCTGGCTGCGACCCAACTCTCGGAGCCGTACCGGGTGTTGGTGATTGCCTCACACCCCAGTCCCCGCTATCCCCATGCGCCAGAAATGGCCCCGATCGCCCTGATCAACCCGCGCCTGGTGGCCCACTCGACGGAAACGGTGACAGATTGGGAGGGGTGCCTGAGTGTGCCCGGTATCCGAGGGCTGGTGCCGCGCTATGAATGGGTGACGGTGGAATATACCGATCGCGAGGGCAAGCTCCAACACCAGGAATTGACGGGCTTTGTGGCCCGCATTTTTCAGCATGAGTATGACCACCTGCATGGTCTGGTTTTCCTCGATCGGGTCCAGGATACCCATCAGTTGATGACGGAAGCCGAATACCAACGCCAAATCATTAACTCCTGTGCCGCCTGAGACCGCCGAGACGGCTATCCCACGATTAAAATTTGTGTCACCTGAGTCTGATGGATAGCCCCAAGTTAACCGAGTGCAGTAACGCCTACGTTTCGCAGGGTTTGCAAGGCTCTAGCCCCTGACGACTAAAGTCGTTACTACGAACGCTGTAGTGCAAGGCTCTAGCCCCTGACGACTAAAGTCGTTACTACAAACATTACGCATATTGCAGCGTTTATTGTCTGGTCTAGTAGCCGGATGGATAGTGTGATGTCTGATGTACTTTCGGCCTTTTGCTCCGTCTATGGTCCGGTTAAGTCCTGGCGATTTGGCCAGTCCCTCGGCATTGACCCGATCGGGCCGGTGTCTACCTGTTCGTTTAACTGTGTCTACTGCCAGTTGGGGGAAATCCAGCAAAAAATCAGCGATCGCCGTCTGTTTGTGCCCACTGCCCAGATTGCGCAGGATCTCAACGGCTTTGCCCCTTGGGATGTGGATATCATCACCCTGAGCGGCAGTGGCGAACCGACGCTGGCCCTGAACTTGGGGGACATTCTCACGCGGGTGAAAACGATGACGGGCCGACCCACGGCGGTGTTGACCAATGGCACGATGTTGAAGGATGCCCAGGTGCGATCGGAGTTAGCGATCGCCGATCGGGTGGCCGTCAAACTGGATGCGGTAACCCCGGACCAACTGCGCCGGGTCGATCGGGCGGTACCGGCGATTACCTGGGAGAGCCTCTGGCAAGGGATCTGCCAATTTCGGTGCGAGTACAGGGGCTTTCTGGCCGTGCAGACCATGTTGTTAAGCCCGTGGTCAGCAGCCGAGCAAGACACCTATGTCCAATTACTGCGGGATCTACAGCCGGACGAAGCACAACTGAATGTCCCCACCCGTCCCAAACCCCTCACCTATCAACTCGATGCGCGGGGTAACCACGAACCGGAGGGCTGTCCCTACCCGGTGCAAATTCTGAAGCAGGTGCAACCGGAGGTACTGGTAACCCTGGCCGATCGCATTCAGGCAGAAACGGCGATCCCCGTGCGAATGCCGCCCCACCTGGCCGAACACTGGCAAAATGCCAACGCTGATGATGTCTGAATCGTCATCGGCACTAGCGTGGGAACGGGGCGATCGTTTTTTTGAACTCCAGTCCCCGTGGCTCACCCTAATTGGTGAACATTGGCGCGACGATCGGCAGCAATCCTTGGAATATTGGCGGGTAGAAAAGGCCGATTCCGCGATCGGGTTGCCCCTGTGCCAGGGCCAGTTGCTACTGCCGCCGCCCAGCTATCGTCCCGGTCTGGGCAAACGCACCCTGGACTTCCCCGGTGGCCGTGTCCCCGTTGGGCAATCTGCCGCCGCCGCGATCCCGACTATTTTGCAACGAGAATTGCAGATCCCCCCCGACAGTATCCAACAGCTTGAACCCCTCAACTCGGAAGGTTGGGCCGTGAACAGTTCCTTCTCGAACCAACGGCTCTATGGGTTTGTGGCCCAGTTGGATGCCGCGATTCTGGCCACGGAAGCCGCCCCCCATTGGTTACGCTATGCGACCACACCAGCGGGCGTGCGGGACTTGCTGGCAGTCCTGACTTGTTTGCAGTGCCGTGCCCTGCTTTTGGAATGGTGGCTGGCTAATCGATAGGTCAAGGGCGTCATCTTCGGGATGCTTATTGGAATCATGCGCAACAGATTAATTACCCGATCGCGATGGTTCTGGAGATGGCACTGGCAGATTTCCTTGATCCGGATTCACTTACTTTTACGGACTGTAAGCCTCAAATTGGATTGCCGATCGCTGCTATGGAAATCTAGCCCAATCCAATCAGTGCAATTTTATAGTGCAAATGCCAATGGTAGGGGCAGGTTGCGGGTTAATCTGCCGGGGAAATGGCTAATCTCTCTGAACCTGCCCTGGTGGGGGAATATGACGATTTTAAGGTAACGCCTGGTGTGGTGTGAATCCTAGATGGGGGCAGGTTTATTCAGACGATCGGTCAATGCCACAGATAACGGTGAACCTGCCCCTACGCAACTGCTGAAATGTTAAATCTGGTGGGTTTATCCATCGACTTTGTCGGGGCGCACGGTGTTTGACCCAACCTACGGCCACTGCTACTGATCCTCTTGTGGGGTAGGCGTCCCGACTGCCATTCTAAAAAGATGTTTGCCATGTTGAAATTTTTGTTGGCGATGCTGAAGGCTGACAGGCCAGAGGCCCATCCCACACGAAGGCTGACAGGATAATGCATTGAGAGTAGATACCGCCATTCCCGCTCTAATGAAGTACGGTCAAACCTTGCGAACAAGGGGCTTAAGCCCCTTGTCTGTACCTCACCAGGCATGGAAGTGCTGTAATATTGAGGGTAGACTCACAGAGATTGACACCTTCTCGAAAACGACGCTGATTTTGCCAACGATGAGAGGGTTCCTAATGAGCCGCGATCGTTGGTTGCATCACCACCACCCCATAGGCTGTGGGGGAAAGGTACCGTTGTGCCGCCTGCTGCAAATCGGCTGCCGTCAGTTGGCGAATGTGTTCTGGGTAGGCCAGGGCCGGGGCTAGGTCCTGGAGAAGGGTTTGGTAATAGCCATAGAGATTGGCCCGATCACGGGGGGTTTCATTGCCAAAGACAAAGCGATTGGCCACCTGTGTCCGTACCCGGTTAATTTCCGATGCCTGGATCGAGGTTTCCTGAAGCTGACGGATATGGTCCACGATCGCTGCCTCTACCCGCTCTAGGTTTTCACTGGGCAAGTGGACTGAAATATAAAACACCCCCTGCAACCAATGGGTGAGATTACTCACAGCAATACTGGAGACCCACTTCCGCTCCTCCCGCAGGTCCTTGACTAACCGGGAAGTGCGCCCATGCCCCAGGATCGAAGCGAGGACATCAAGGGCGTAGGTTTCGCGCAGATCCCTTAAGCCGGGCACTCGCCAGGTCATCACCAGGCAAGCCTGTTGCAGGCGATCGTCCCTCCACTCGCGGCGCACGACCTCGGTAAACACGGGTTCCGGGTTGCCCAGGGGCCGTCCTAGGG
>NZ_JBRCAD010000161.1:0-22718 GCF_053493415.1 Trichothermofontia sp.
GGGCTCGGAGATGTGTATAAGAGACAGATGTACGGGATCGCGGGTGGGTGGGTGGGCCGGTTCGGATATCTGGCGCTGGGGGCTAGCAACAGACGGTGCCGGGGACGGGGCGATCGGCTGAGGAGCCGCGATCGGCTCGGCTGGTGCTGGTCGGAGCGCGAGGCTGGGATCAACTGGGATCGTGGGCGGTTCCGCGATCGGAAAAGTTGCGGGCGTAGCTGCCACCGAGAACCGCTGGGACAGATCAATGCCATTCAACCCCAGGACTTCAGCATAGCGGCGAATAAACCCCTGGACAAAAACAGCTTCCGGTAAGGGTTGCGCATTCCCGGCCTCGATCGCCTTGAGTAGCCGCAGGGGAATAAACGTCTTGGTTGCGATCTCATCCAGGGATTTGCCCTGTTGTTCACGGATCGTTCTTAGATAGACGCCTATTTCTTCAAGTTGTTCGACTTGGACAGTGTCTAAGCGGCTCATGCCTAATACCGTAACTCACCAGCATTGCGGTCAGGTTATCCCCTTCATGCCCAACGCCGATCCAGAGGGCACAAAATCAGTTGACCATACCTAGTAACCATAGCAGATACCGAATCGATCCGACGCTGAGCGCATGGCCTAAACGGAATCTAGAGCCTAGCCAAATCGTCCAACGCGCTCCCCTAAGCATACGGAGATGCTGCGCCCTGCCATCCCGCTACAAAAAGCCTTCTAGCACCTCATCCGGTTCATCTTCAATATCATCGTCATCAGCCGCCGTGGCAATAAACGACGGGTTGGATAAACGTTGTTTCTGAATGGCCAGTTGATAATAGGTGAGATGGTGCTCGATTTGCGTCAGGCGGTCTTGTAGGGCCACCAGGCGATCGCTCCAGGCTGAATCGGATTTTTGGCTTGGCACCTCTAAGGTCAAATGGGCTTGCAAAATTGCTGTCACAATGTCGGATTTAGATTGTCCCGATCGCGCGGCTTGGGCAGCGAGGGCCGCATCCAAAGCCGTTGGTAAATGGAGAACGATCGTTTCCAGGTGTGGGGCGTGTTGTTCAGTGGGGGTCATGCTAAACACTAACGGGGTTGGCAAAGCGAATCTTCAGATAATCTTCCTCCATCTTGGCCCCAGCCGGTTGCAGAGCCGCAAGGGCCTGGGGCAGAACTAAATTGCGGCGATGGTTCCCAATCCGAATGTTTAACTCATCCCCTGACTTACTTAACTCGACCTGATTTTTCGGGATACCCGGCAGGTAGATTTCCAAGCTGTACTGATCCTGTTGTTGGGTAACCCGCAAGGTAGTTTCCTTGTAGTAAACCTGGGTCGGATCTTCTTCGGCATAGAGGGTTTCCTTCAGCCGTTCCAGAGCTGCTAGGCCACACAATTCCTCGGAATAAAGGGGCACCTCCTTAATCGGCAAAGGTTGAAAATTGTCCCGAATCTCCTGCCGATACTGCTGTTGAGATTCCTTCCAACGCTGGAA
The DNA here is from genome assembly GCF_053493415.1 of Trichothermofontia sp. Classification (NCBI taxonomy): domain Bacteria; kingdom Bacillati; phylum Cyanobacteriota; class Cyanophyceae; order Leptolyngbyales; family Trichocoleusaceae; genus Trichothermofontia; species Trichothermofontia sp. Next base: position 1,470 of record NZ_JBRCAD010000161.1, read on the forward strand.
AAAAGGGTCAGTCACGGTATCGGGAATAATCCGATTAGCAATCACCAGATCAGTCCCGACGTTGTACAAACTCAGATAGGCATGGGCACGCAGGGATTCCTTAATGACCATTTTTTCGGGATTGGTCACCAATCGCACGGAGGTTTGGATGTTGTCGGTTAGGACCTTTTCCAGCGCCTCGATCTGTTCATAGAATTCGTAGGGCGCATCCATGACTTCGCGATCGGGCAGGGAGAAGCCCGTCAAGGGCTTAAAAATGGGTTCAAATACCGGACGCAGGGCGATCGACATCCGCTGCAAGGGTTTATAAAAACGCCGCATATACCACCCCGCCACCTCCGGCAAACTCAATAAACGTAGGGCCGTACCCGTGGGGGCCGAATCAATAATTAAAACCTCAAATTCCCCTTCGTCATAATGGCGTTTCATCCGCACCAGGCTAAAAATCTCATCCATCCCCGGCAGGATAGCCAATTCCTCCGCCTCAACGCCTTCCAGCCCCCGTGCCTGCAAAACCTGGGTAATGTAGCGCTTCACAGCTCCCCAGTTATTTTCCAACTCCATGAGGGCATCCAGTTCCGCCCCCCACAGATTCGGTTTCACCAATCGCGGCTCGTGGCTCAGTTCCAGATCAAAACTATCCGCGAGGGAATGGGCCGGATCGGTACTCAGGACAAGGGTTTTATAACCCAATTCCGCACAGCGTAGCCCCGTCGCTGCGGCAACGGATGTTTTGCCCACACCCCCTTTGCCAGTAAGTAAAATGACACGCATGGGTCACCCGTCCTGTAGGATTCTGAGAAAACTTTACATTATTTTACCAAAATTTTGAATCAGTCGGTGGGCGAGTCCCCAGAGCCAGCTATCATCCGTGGCGTTGGCTGGGGCCGCTGGGAGCTGGTTGGTCCCGGTATCGGTTCAGGTACTCTGAGACCACCGCCGGGACCAGAACGATGCGCATGAAGGTCGGGGGGGCAACCCGATTAACCGTTTCTATTAACGACTATTGACCGTTAAATTGAATAAAGAACGTTTGGCCATCCAGGGTCCCATTGGCAACGATACCCTTGATTGCATTGTTAGCACCATAGCGAACATTGGCCGTTCCACGCGCGTCCGCCATCCCAGAACTGGTTAGGTTCAGGACAATCTCATAGGCATCTTTACGGGTTTGTTGGCCACCAAAGCTCACCAAGCTACCGTCATCCAGCCGTACCGATAGCTCGGCCTGCCCAGAGGGCTGAACGTTCAGCGAGGCGAAGGTAATCACGCGATTAGGTCGGCCTTGTAACCCGAAAACGCCTTGTCCCATTTGGGCGAAGGTCATCGAAGTGCCCGTGGTTGGCGGGCGGTTCACACTATCATCCGCCACGGTAAAGCGGATCGACATGGCTTGCCCATCAATGGTGCCATTCCCGATAAGGGAAATCAATTGATTCCCCCGGTAACGGACCGTGAGATTGCCCGTGGCGTCAGCCATCCCCGCCCCTGTTAACCGAATGCCAGCTTCTGTAGCATTGAGCCTAACCAGTTGTCCGGTCCATTTCATTAAATGGCCATCGGCTAGCCGTAGCGCAATTTCAGCCGTGCGATTAGGGCGACTAGCCACGGTGACAAACGTGACGATCTGATTTGGACGCCCTGCCAGGGATAGGGTCCCCTCCCCTTCTCCAGCCACGCTTAAGACCGCCTGTTGGGCAACGACGCTGGGGGCAGAGAGTAGGGTAGTGGCCCCGGCCACGGCTAAGGGGGCACTGATTAACGCAATGGCAGTACCCGCAGCGATCGTTGAACGGATTTTCATACTTACTTTCCTTAAGTAATTAGCCAGAATGATTGACCAGATGTACCTGCCTATGTTCCCCCATCCGGTTGGCGAGTGACAATTGCTTAAAAAACATTTCACCCCTGGTAACCTGCCCAGAAAGCTGCGTTCGGCTACAGTACTTCCAGCCTTGGTGAGGTACAGACAAGGGGCCTAAGCCCCTTGTGTACAAGGCTTGACAGTACTTTTTAGAAAGGGAACGGCTATATACCCTACGGCCCCGTGAAAACCCTGCCGTTAGCTACAATGGCTGTGTTGCTGATGGCAGGGTGCCGACGGGGCGAATCCTACCGGTCAACTGGCACCAGCCGGTGTGGGGTCTCTGGGGAGGCGGAATTTGCCTTCTCTCGTCCTGAATTTGCCTCTGGGTCAGTTGGCTTGAGATAATATCGTTTCGACTGGCGCGATCGGGACTGTGATCGGGGCTGCAACCGATGTCCCCTTATCTGTTGGCCCTGGGAATCTTCTTCGTGTGCCCCTCGTGTTCGTTTTTTTAATATCTACAGGTGAAAAGTGTGTAATGGTTGCTGCATCAGAAACAGTTACAACCGTCCTCATTTCTCTCGTCGCGATCGCGATTTTGGGTTGGGGATTCTACCGCGCCCGTCCCTACGGCAAGTTAGGGATCTTGGCCTGGTTACAATCGGTTGCGTTAATGGTTCCCTGGTTAGTCTTCTTCGGTTTGTTTGCCCTGGGGATCTATCTGAATCTGGCCGCCATTTTGCTGTTAATTGTGGGGTCAACCGTCCTGTATATCGTTTTAGGACGACAACTCCGTGCGGCAGGACAAGCCGCGATCGCCCAAGAGAAAGCCAACCGTTTCACCGAGCAGTCGGCTCCTATGGATACCGGCGAAGCTAGTAGCCCAGAGCCACTGGCCACTGACCATGAACCGAGCACGGGCCAAACCCGTCCGCCTGCTGAGGCCAACGACCCAACCCCCCCTAGCTCCCCGGTGAACTCCCCTAACCTGGGGATTTTGCCCATCCCTAGCGAAGACCTCAAGCAAATTCAGACCATTTTTGGCATTGATACCTTCTTTGCCACAGAAACCATCCCCTATCAGGATGGGGCAATCTTCCGAGGCAATCTGCGTACCGACCCAGAGGTCGCCTACGATCGCCTCGCGGTTAACTTACAAACCACCTTGGGCGATCGCTACCGCCTCTTTTTGGTTGAAAATTCTGATGGTCGGCCCGTGGTGATTGTGCTACCCAGTGCCAATGATCCCCAACCTCTGACCTGGATGCAGCGGGGGTTAGCCGTGTTGCTGATACTGGCAACGATCTTCACCTGCCTGGAGCGGGGGGCGTTGCAGTACGGTTTTGATATTCTAGCCCAACCCAATTTGATCCTCCAGACCTTGCCCATCTCCCTAGGGGTTGTGGCTGTCCTCGTTGCCCATGAATTGGGGCACTGGTTCCTGGCCCGACGGTACCAGGTGCGCCTAAGCTGGCCCTTCTTCATCCCCGCCTGGCAGTTGGGAACCTTTGGGGCGATTACCCGCATTGAGTCCCTCCTGCCCAATCGCAGTGTGCTGTTTGACATTGTGTTTGCAGGTCCCGCTGCCGGGGGTGGGGTGGCTTTGGGGTTGCTATTGCTGGGGCTACTGCTCCCGCCCGCCAGTGGGGGAATTGCCGTGCCATCCCAATTTTTTGAAGGGTCAATGCTGGTCGGTGCCCTAGCTCGGATTGTCCTGGGCGAGGGATTGCGGGAACAGTTAGTCACCATCCATCCCTTAGCGATCGCCGGCTGGCTGGGACTGGTCATCACGGCCTTGAACCTCATGCCAGCAGGGCAGTTGGATGGCGGACGGCTGATCCAGGCGATCTATGGCCGCAAAACCCTGGGCCGGACGACGGTGGCAACGCTGATTTTTCTAGCGATCGCCTGTTTAGTGAATCCCCTCGCCCTATACTGGGCCATCATTATCCTGTTCTTGCAACGGCAACCGGAACGCCCCAGCCTCAATGAGCTAACGGAACCTAACGACACCCGTGCTTCCCTAGCCCTGTTAGTGTTATTCCTGATGGCCGCCACCCTTTTACCCCTAACCCCCAGTTTGGCTGGCCGCCTGGGGATTGGGGGGTAGGTTAGCTAAGCACGGGGCGAACGACGACGACGGGTCAGGTAGGCAGTACCCAGGCCCCCCGCAACCATCAGGGTAGCCCCCGCTAGCAGCAGCGGTGATTCCGCATAGTGGACATCCTGCTTGCCTGCCTCCACAATCTGATCCAGCTCAACCCCCATTGCTGCGACGGGGACTGTATAGCTGTCGAAATGGCCCCCTTCGCCAATCTGGACTTCCCAGTTACCGGGAAGCTTCGGATCGGGTTTGAAGGCAAACTTGCCGTTGGCATCCGTTTTGGTCTCTAGCCAGGGCTGATCGGGATTATTGGGGGCATAGACTTTGACGGGGGCATCCTGGAAGGGTTCACCGGTGCTGAAGGTGGAGGTAAATTCCAGTTGATCAGTCAGAATATAGTTGCTTTCAACCATGTGGGCTAACGATCGCAGGGGAAAGCTGACGATCGTGAGCAGGACAAGGGGAGCCAGGAGTTTGCGGGTAATAGTCATAGCCAATGTCGGGAAAGCGATCGACAAGTTGAGCCTGATCCTAGCGAATTTTTCCCTAACTGGGGAGAGGTGTCATGTCTTCCCCGATCGACCTCTACGTTGTAGACCTAATTCTAGTTATAGGCCTATACTATAATAGTTCATCCGATCTATAGGGAGTTACCAGGATGAATCCCAGGCCAGCCTCCAGCCGGTTTGCTCAGGATACCCACGAGACTGTTCATCCGCACAACCCCAAGGTGGTGTGGCAGTCCAACGACGGACTGTCTTGTCTATATCATGGCGACAGCTTGGAAGTCATGGCTTGGTTACCGGCTGAAAGTGTCGATTGCATCTGGACTGATCCCCCTTATAACCTTTCCAATGATGGGATGACCTGTGTAGCTGGGCAGATGGTTAAAGTCAATAAAGGCGAATGGGATCGTAGCCAAGGTGTTGAACGGGATCATGAATTTAACAAGGCTTGGTTGGCTGCTTGCTATCGCCTCCTTAAACCAACGGGCACGATATGGGTAACAGGTACTCTCCATGTGTACCCATCTGTTGGGTTTGCGATGCAACAACTTGGCTTTCGGATTTTGAATGATATTATCTGGGAAAAACCGGCCCCACCGCCCAATTTAGGTTGCCGCTGCTTTACCCACTCAACCGAACTTATCTTGTGGGCCACTAAAGCACGGAAAGGCAAAGAACGTTATACCTTCAATTATGAGGAGATGAAGGCTGCGAATGGTGACAAACAGATGAAAAATGTTTGGCGAATGCCTGCGCCGGGAAAAGATGAAAAATCTCATGGTAGACACCCCACTCAAAAACCCGTTAATCTTGTGGCTCGTTGTCTGCGGGCCAGTACCCATCCCGGTGATCTCGTGTTTGACCCCTTTTCCGGTTCTTCCACTACTGGGGTTGCAGCTTTGTCTTTAGGACGGAAGTTTATCGGTTGTGAGGCGGATGCAGGTCATCTTGAACTGTCTATAAAACGATTAAGCGTGATCGAGGTTTAGCCCGCAATTCATCTCGCGCTCTTATCGCAGTCTTCATGCTCATTAGGACAGTGCAAAGGTTGTGATCAACAAGGAGCTTAAGCCCCTTGCCCTAACCTGAATGACAATGGCTATAAATTGGGCAGTTGGGAGTTAGGCAGCAGCATAGGAAAACGGATACAATTTAATCCCCCCCAATGGCTTCAACGGCTGGCTCAAGGGTTGGATGACTGGCACGATCGATGGAGAGTCTGAAAATACTGGGCTATCTCCGGTGGTTGGGCCGTAAAGTGGACGTAGTAGTGTCCCAGGGGAGCCATTTTTTCGAGGACCTTGGCGTAGATATCATCACCAGGCTGGTTCGTGTCCGGATCTAGCAAATTCAGCTTAATGTTGCTCAGCGCGATCGGTATCCCATCCGTATCCAATGGATTGGCTTGAATTTCGGCCCCCATCGCGGAGAGTTTAACCAGTTGCCCCAGAAATTGATTTTCCCCCACGTGTTTGCCTTCTAGCAAGGTATAGCGTAGGGCTAAGGGTTGGGGGAGCGGGCAAAAGACCTCCTCGATTTTTTCCGGCAGAAAACGCTGATAGTCGCCACCAATACCGCCAACTTCGTAGATGTAAATCGGGTCCTTCACCCCTTTGGGCTGGACCTGTTTTTGACCATCAAGGCGCAGCCGATCGGGCACGCACCTCAGGGTCGATTCGGAGATTAAAATCTGTCCCCCGGTGGTATAGGATTCAATGCGATAGGTGAGGTTGACCTGACTGCCGACTACGCCATATTTAGTTCGCTTGGTGGAGCCAATATTCCCCACGACCACTTCGCCCGTATTGATGCCAATCCCCATCGCTAAGGGGGGCAATCCCCAAGCCGCCATTTGTTGATTAATGCGAGGCATAGCCTGCTGCATGGCGATCGCACAGGCGATCGCGCGAGCGGCATCATCCTCCCGTTGGGTGGGTGCCCCAAAGAGGACCAGAATGCCATCCCCCATAAATTCATCGATCGTGCCCCCATAGTCGGTAATAATATCGGCCATCGCCTCCAGATAAAAATTGAGGACGCGGACCACCTCTTCCGGCGGTAAACGTTCGGAGAGGGCGGTAAATCCCCGCAGGTCTGAGGTTAACAGTGTAATGGTGCGGCGCTGCCCCCCCAGTTTCAAGCCTTCGGGATGCTCCAGTAAATTAGCGACAATTTCATCACTTAAATAGCGACCAAAGGTTTGGCGAATATCCCCAGCCGTCCGGGCAATATAGGCCGTAATGGCAATTGCGGCCCCGCCAAAGGCGAGTGCTGCCGGCACGATCGGCACCCACCAGGCCGCCAGGAACAGGAGATAGCTGCTGCCCACTAGCACCACCGACGCTAGCAAGATGCTGCCCCCCTTTTGCCAGGACACCGATCGCACCCCACCGGCATAGCGCTGGGTCCAGGTCAGGATTGCCCCGATCGTGGCCCAAAGCGCAATCCATAGCCCTTCTACCGCCTCTGGCCAGGTTTTGATTAAGGGGCGATCGTCAAGGACAGCACTGAGGATTTGACTGGCTAAGCTGGCATGGATTTCCACCCCCGGCATCCGCTGCGAGGGCGTCCGGGTAAAGGGCGTCAGGAACAGATCCTGAAAGCTTTCACTGACGGCCCCGATCAGCACAATGCGATCGCTGGCCCAATCGGCAGGAATCCGATCGGCCAGCACGTCCGTTAGGGAAACCACCGCAAACTGGGGCGTCGGCCCCCGGTAGTTGAGCAGGAGTTGGTAGCCCTGGGCATCGACCCGCACATAGCCCCCATCATTGGTTTCCAAGGGCGGAAAGGGGGTTGGGCCAATCTGCCAATAGTCTTGGCCCGCAACCAATTCCGGGCGTAGCCCCACGGTGGCTAAATAGGCCAGGGCGGCATAGGTCCCCACACTCAACACAGTTTCATCGCTACGGTCCTGAAGCGTGAGCAGGGCACGGCGCACCACCCGATCGCGATCGAACAGCAGGTCATTAAAGGCCACTTGGCCCTTCGCCTGGAGAGCCGGGGGAGCCGCTACGGCCTCACGGCTGCGATCGCCCACCATTTTTTCGATACCAATAATATTGGTATGGCTCTCAAACACCTGGACCAACTCCTGGTGCCCCGGTTCAACGGGCTGGTCGCGGTATACATCGAGGGCAATGAGGTGTGGGTTCTGGGCCAAAAGTTTCCGGAGCACTTGGGCGTAGATGGCGTCGGGGATAATGGCCTGCCCCAGGGCACGCACGTCATCTTCATTAATCCCCACAATGACAATGCGATCGTCGCGGGCAGGTGCGGGTCGCCAACGTAAATACTGGTCATAGGCCGCCCATTCCCCCCCCTGGAGGATGCCCGTGAACCGCAGGCCCAAGACCAAAACCGTCACGCTGGGGGCCACAACCCAGACCCCCCGCCACTCCCACAATCCTTGCCGCAGTCGCTGCCACATCTGCAACGGCATTGCCTAGTTGAGCAAGGGCTGCGCTGCGATCGCCTCCAAACCCACGGAGGTGAGCAGTTCGCGCCAGTCACGCTGGTGTTGGGGGTAGTCCGCCGCCAGGATCATCAACGTATCCAGCCACACCGCCGACTGGGCGTAGAGTTCGGCTTTCTTCAAACCTTGGGCTGTGGCGATCGCCGACTTCACTTCAGGGCTGAGATCTACCCGCTGAATCCGGCCCCGCACCATTTCCTCCTCGCTGCCACAAAGCATCACCAGCCGCCAACGATACGTCGTCCCCATCTCTAGGGCGATCGTCTCCGGCAGCGGCAAACGCATCACGCCTGGTTGGCTGGGCAGGGCCATCTCCGTTTCGTAAAGCTTCTCACCCGTTGGCGTATTGAGGGTAAGCTGGGCCTTGGTGGCCGTGCTGGGGGGAACGTAAACAAACAGGGTGGGATTCCCCAGGGTGGTCGTGCTGAGTTGATCGGCTGGTTGGAGGGCCGTAAAAGGGGTCTCATCCTTGGCCGTGCAGGGGTGGAGATTACCCCGAATACCTCCCCCAGCCGTACTGCGGGGGGCGCTGCGGCGAGGGCCGGCAGGAAACTGGAGGCTGACGTGCAACGGCTGGTTAGGCAGGGCCATCGGTAACCTGACGGGGGTGCTGAACAGGACAGGGGTGAGGAGGGTGGTCACCAGTCCGGCGAGGGGAACGAGAGGAAGCAAAGCCATAGTGGGGAAGTCGGTAAGGGATCGGTGGGCAAAATGGACAGGGCGTGTGCCGATCGGTCGTGATGCGCCCCCCAAGGATCGGCTGACTACGCTGACGTTACTGGTTGCACCCTGAAGCCTGGGGCCGGTCTGCCGTGAGGAGCCTGGGACTATCCTGCTGAATAGGATGGCTTGCAGGTTGGTGTCGAGCTGGCAAGACCCAAGACGCTGACTGGTGTTTGGGGGTGCATTGCGTTTGACCCACCCTACAAAATTAAGCTTGACAGCGCCCTAGGGCGACCAACTGGTGTGTCGTCTGCCCTACCACCAGGGTGCAGTTCACGAGGGTGGTCGATTGCTCAAGAAGGCATTGACGCAACCTGTCCCTACTCCTGATTTTGAATACACTGACTGAGCGATAGTTCCCGTAATGGCGTTTGAAATCGGGATTAATCCCTGGGGTTTACTGACATTGGGTTGGTCGTCGATGGCAGGGTACGGTCCTCAGTGGGGCGATCGTGGGACTCTAGGCCATTGCTGTGGACAGTGCTCAATTGCAAGCGCACATCATCGATCGCCTCATTCAACTGGGCAATTTTGACCTCTAAGGCCCGCCGTGCTGCTTCGATTTCCTGGGGCGTTGAAGGCATCAGGTGGGATTTTTTAGATTTCTCCGGTTTACTCTCCGCCAACTTCCCAATCTCCGATGACTCTGGTTGGCTGATTTTGGCAGCTAGGACGGCCCCCAGAACCCCACCGATCGTCCCACCGACGATCGCCCCTAATAAAAATCCACCCGCGAAATTATCTTGCTGACTCATAAGAACGCTCTCTGCCCTTTCCTGCCAATGGGACTCACGGGACGATCGTAGCGCATGGGAGGACGGGTTCAACCAAATGCCGAGCCGCCAGTCCAGGGGAGCCGCACCCGCACTGGGAATTCAAAATTCAAAACTTCCAGCGCGGATGGGGGGCGCTCAGGTGCTCGGTTGGGCCACGGTTGGGTGACTGGGCAAGGGACTACCCTAAGTTCGCACCACTTCCAGTAAGCGAGAGAAATAAAACCGGGTTTGGATCATGGCATTTCGCTCGACGCGCCAACCCCGCGCGGCTAATTCCCGCACAATATCGGCTTCCCGGTGCTGATAGGCGCGGGTGGTTTTGCTGGGACCGGGGAAAAATTCGCCCACTTTTTTAAGGAGGCTCAACCAGAAGGTTTTGGGCGCAAAGCTGAAGATTAGGCGGGATTCAGCCAGGGAAGCCAGGTGGTCAATCATGGCGATCGCGTGCTCCTGGGGATAGTGGATCAGCACATCCAGGCAGATCACCGTATGGTATTGCCCGCCCAGAGCCTCTAGATCTTGCACCACAAACTTGAGGTTATCCATCGTGTCCAGGATCGCCGTGGCCCGTTGCCAAGCTTCCGTGGTCATTTTTTCGGAAATATCGGTGGCATAGACCTGCGCTCCGGCGGCGGCCAGGGGAATACTCAGGCTACCGACCCCGCAGCCCGCATCACAGATGGATAGATCCTTAAGGTTGCCATCAGCTTGTAACCAGGTGAGGACTTGCTCAACCGTTTGCTGGTGACCCTGGCGGATGTCAAGCTGGACCCGATTAACTTCCCCATCCCCATAGATCCGTTGCCAGCGATCGAACCCGGTGGCATTGAAATAGTCACGAACGATCGTCTTATCGTCAACTGCACTCATAACCTTGAATTTGCTTGCGGTAGCCGCTGCTTGTGATGGATGACAGTTTTCATCCTACGGGCTAGTGGGTACGCCCATACCCCCGGAAATGCTCAAGGGCAGGCAGGGTCATGCTCAAGAGCAGGCAGGATGCCTACCCCACTGATTCTGCAACGACTTGGCTACCAGCAATGGTGCATCCCACTTTTTTACCCCTTACCCTAAATCCCTCTCCCACAAGGAGAGAGGGACTTTAACTGGCTCCAACGCCCGTAGAGTGCGTATCGGGTCCTCCCGTAGGGTCACAACTCTCCCACAAGAGCAGAGGGACTTTAACTGGCTCCCCTTCGCCCCTCGTGGGAGAAGATTTGGACCGTCATCGGGCTACCACTGCTTGGGTGCGTTTAACTGGCTCCCCTTCGCCCCTCGTGGGAGAAGGGGCTGGGGGATGAGGGGGAAATTGTCAAACTGGGAGGTTCCCAATTGAGTCTACAAAATCCGTTTTTCCAAATACTGGCCGATCATCACTTGTTCGCCCGATCGCGAAATCACGGTTTGCCGGGTACGGTACTGCTGGCCGATCAGTTTGATTTCTTCCTCAAAGACTGATCCCTTGTACTCAGTGCGTAGACAGAAGCTATCGGGGGTGGGGAAGTAGAAGCTGGCGGTCACGGGTTTTGTGGTTGCAAAGCCGCGATCGCGGTATAGAACACTGCCCGCTACCCCAAAAACCGTGGAACCTGCCGACTGGGGCCGCCCCGATACCGCCAAGGCACTCTCCCAGGTCACCTCGGCACCACAGGCCAGACCCGTCACATCCGCCAGATGGTGGCGTTCGGCGAGATGGATGAGTTCGGGACTGCCCTGGGACAAAAAGCGAATCTGGATCAAACTCACAATTTCCTGGGTTTCCCCTGCGGGCAGTGTGTAGTAGCGACGCTCCGATCGCCACTGTCCCGCCGAGCGTTGGAAAAAACTCGCCACTAATTGTTCATCGGTTAGTTGGAGAGATGGGATAGATCGAGACACTACAGTTCCCTCATTGAGATGGACAGGCGTGCGAGTCAGCAAGCCACGGGGGGCACCCCGGACAGCGAACCTTCACTAATTGTTGCCTAATTGTTACTTAAATTAACAAACAGTAACAAATTGACCGTGTATTAATGCCTAACACCTTAGCGGCTCTCTCTGGAAGAACTGTATTCAACTGCACAGGATGAGGATTTAAATTCGGGAGAAAAATTTAAATTCGAGGGCGATCAGGGGGATAGCTCTTGTCCTTGGTCAGCCGTCAATTGCAGGGTGGTTGATCGGCACCAAGACCCTTCGACAGGGCTTTAGGGTGAGCGGGACTCATCCGTTCGGGCTGAGCTTGTCGAGGGCTGCTCAGCTTAAGATGGACGCTTCACTAGCCAGTGACCGTTAGGGTCCGGCTTGCCTCAATCAGGACCTTGCCTTGTCGGGTTAGACGGTACTCACCGCGCCAGGTTCCGGGTTGGAGGGGCGCTTCGGGTCGCACGCGTTTACCCACAAAGCCGAGGTACACCCGATTGGCGCGATCGCGGGGTTGTTGCTGATCCACCACCGCTTTACCGCTGGGGTCCAAGAGGCGCATCGTTTCCACATCCCCCGCTTCCACCCCGTAGGACTGCACCCAGAAGATCAGGGCAGGGACATTCGCCGCTAGCTGGGTGTCGGCAAATTCGCCTTCCCACACCGCCTTAATGTCTGGTGGACGGGTCGAAAACCCAGCCCGGACAAGGCCCGTGGGTTGATAGGGCAAGGCGGGTTGCCACATGGGCCACCGATCGACTTGGCAGCCTGCCCCGGCATCAGGCCCCACAAAGGGATCAACGGCCTTAGTTTGTTGGCGCACGCTCAGATGGACATGGGGAAAGGAAGCCATGCCCGACATCCCCACCAGCCCCAAGGGGGTTCCCGCCTGGACCGCATCCCCCGGTTTGACGAGGACACTGCCCTGGCGCAGGTGGCAGTATTGGGTTTCCCAGCCGTCGGCGTGTTGAATGACCATGCCATTGCCGCATTCCGTGCCTGCGATCGCGGCTTTATCGGTATCGCCTTCAATCATGCGATCGACGACGCCATCACGGGTGCGCAGAACTTGACCGGGTGCCGCCGCCACTACGGTTACCCTGGCCTTCATATCGGGGATGGCGAAGTCGGTGCCATCATGGCCGTCATAGGTCAAACGTCCGCAGCCCACGTCGGTTTCCCCTGGACCCGGATCACGATCGGGGTAGAGCAGAACAAAACAGGGATCACCCATTTTGCAGTCAATCGGCAGGCCCAGCCGAAACCCGTCATAGGGCGTAGCTGTCTCAGTTGCTGCCGCGATCCGGGTTGTGTTCTCGGCAGCGATCGGCGTTGCCGTAGGCGTAGCCACAGGACTGTCAGCCACCGCTTGATTGAGTCGTGTCCCCTGGCAACTGACGAGCAGGGTGAGGAGGCACGCTAGACTGGCCAACAGGATCAATGGCTTTTTCATCGGTAGGGCACTTTCCCTAGGGGCACATCCCTAGGGTAGCGAATTCGCCACTGGACCGGGGCGATCGCTCAAGTGGCCAGAGTGGTCGTCTCAGGCGCTCGCGAACTCGGCTCTCAAAGCGAGTGGCCGGCAGCTTGCCTGCTATCCCGACCGCTGCGATGGCGCTCCGATCCCCCTTTTGTGATGATGATGATTGCAGGGGACTTACCGTCATTGCTAAAGTCCTATGCTTTTCGAGAGCAACGATAGAAAATGGTATACCCTGTAAGCTGATCCCTAGGGAGTAGGTCGCGATCGTGTCACACATGGAATGGCATACCACCGATGCCCAAAGTTTGGCCCTGATTGATCAGGAAATTGGTCAACACGCCTTTTCACCGTCTGAGTATGAAATTGTCCGACGGGTGATCTATGCCACGGCTGACTTTGAATATAAGTCCCTGATTCGCTTCTCGGATCAGGCGCTCCAGTCGGGGGCGGCGGCGCTAGCGGCCCGCAGTACGATCATCGTAGATGTGCCCCTCGTGCAGGTCAGTATTGCGCCCTATATCCAAAATACCTTTGCCAATCCCGTCTATTGCAGCATGGAGGCGCTTACCCGGCCCCAAAAAGGCAAAACCAAAGCCGCTTGGGGCATTGAAACCCTAGCCCGTCGGTATCCAGAGGGGATTTTTGTCATTGGACAGGCGCAAACGGCCCTGACCAGCCTGGTACAACTGATTGAGCAAGAGGTGATCCGTCCGGCCTTGGTGATTGGCACCCCCGCTGCCTTTGTTGATGTGGAAGAAGCCAAGGAGCGTCTCAAGGACTCCCTGGTACCCCATATTCGGATTGAGGGTCGCAAAGGGAATGCCATCGTCGCTAGCGCGATTGTCAATGGTTTGGTGGATCTGGCATGGCAAGCTTACGGGGCACAGGAAGGGGGCGCGATCGGGCAAAAGTTTTAAGCATTATGGACGCCTATACCCGGAGCACGACCTGGAAAAGGAAGAGACGGTGGCATCAGCGAGCGATTGCGCCAATCCCCCAATCCTGACGATCGCTGGTTCCCAAGATGGGGTATACTTTCAAGCCGTTAATCCCCGCAATCTTTAACGATAGCCCCGGCAATCCTGCTGACTGTTCAGGGCAAACCTTTATACCGTCCTTGTCATTTTTGCAAGCAACGTTTCAAAAAAATTTGCATAAAGCACCTGAACCTGGTAATAAAGTAGTCAATATGTAACAAACTTTCACCTGACCGTTAGGCTTGTTAACATTCGCAGTGTGAGTTGTATCCCGAATATGGCCCCAGTTACCGCACCGACTAAGCCCCAGTCTCTTGTCGCCCCGGCAGAGCAGTTGCAAACCTGCCTCTTGCTTGCCGAAGACTTTGAACAACGCGCGGCTGCCGCCGTTGCCTTTGAGCAACTGCGCGATCGGGCCAGTGCCGATCGTGACGATGCATCAGCCCTGATCAACCTGCTCTGGAAAGAACTCCTGGCGGCGCGTCACTCCGCCAGTTTTTGGCACAAGGTGGCCGATGTGGAGAAGGAAATCTCCGAGCGACTAGCCGCCAGCCATGCCCAACTTCAGCAAAATCACAGTTCTCTTGTTGAAGAGCGGTAAGATTTCCCCGGTTTCCATGACGTGGAAACGGACTGCCGGCAATGGGTCGCCATCAGGGAGCAAGATAGGTGATCACGTTCTGTAGTACCCTCTAGAATCAGAAAATCTGCATCAAGGGCAGCGATCGTCCAGACTCCCGATGCAGCGGCTTATCCCCTATCCCAACCCCTGTGACACCCCTGCCGTATAGCCTACTCTCCCACCTAGAATGTGCTCGCTGTCAGCAGCCGTATGATGCTGAGCATCTACACAATATCTGCGCTTGCGGTGCCCCCCTATTAGCCCGCTACGATTTGTCTGCGGTGGCCCAAGCCCTGACCCCGGCTGATTTAGTCCAGCGAACGTCCCCAACCCTCTGGCGCTACCACGAACTCTTGCCCGTGCGGGAGCCAATCCAGGTTGTGTCCCTGGGGGAAGGGTTCACCCCCCTGTCTCCCCTACCCCGCTTGGCCCAGTCCCTAGGGGTGGGGCAGCTATGGCTGAAGGATGAGGGAATGAATCCCGGCGATACCTTCAAAGCCCGCGGGGCCACTGTGGGGATTTCACGGGCGATCGCATTGGGGGCGGAAAAACTGGCGATCGCCACCAACGGCAATGCGGGGGAAGCCTGGGCACTCTACGCCGCGCGGGCCGGCATCCCCCTCACGGTCCTCATGCCCCAGGATGCCAACCCCCTGTCGCAACGGTTGTGTGCCTTTACCGGCGCTGAGACCTATTTAGTGCAGGGCCTTATTTCCGATGCTGGCCAGTGGATTCAGCAGCATTTCCAACCCCAGGGCTGGTTTGATGTCTCTACCCTGAAGGAACCCTATCGGCTGGAGGGAAAAAAGACAATGGGGTACGAGATTGTCGAGCAATTGGGGTGGCAATTCCCGGATGCGATCGTGTTTCCCACCGGTGGCGGCATTGCGATCGCGGCGATGTATAAAGCATTCCAAGAACTCCAAACCTTGGGCTGGGTCAAGGGCACTTTACCGCGCTTGATTGCGGTGCAAGCCGAGGGCTGTGCGCCGATCGTGCAGGCATTCCATGCCCAGGCTGCTGTTTCGGAATACTGCGAGCATGCCCACACCTTTGCCACGGGCCTACGGGTGCCCAAATCCTTTGGTGACTTTATGGTGTTGGCGGCTTTGTATGCCACCCAGGGCTATGCGATCGCGGTATCTGATGCGGCGATTGCGGCGGCGATCCCACAAACCCTCCAAGCGGAGGGAGTGTTCCTTGGCCCGGAGGCGGCTGCCGGTATCCCTGCTGTCCAAACCCTAGCCCGCAAGGGTATCCTGCAACCAGACGATCGGGTGGTGCTCTTGGGATCGGGTAGTGGTCTTAAATATCCCGACCTGATACCTGTCCCGGACTTGAAAATTTTGCCGCGTAGGCCATAGGCCCAGGGCGGTTCCCGGAGCGGCGTATGTTGGGCGTGGCCTTTCCCCCGCTAACGGCATCCCTGGGGGATACTGGCTCACGGTTCGGGTCGCTGTAACTGCCACAGGGGCACACTTTCCAAGCCCGGAAGGGGGACAAAGGTTAACCCCGACGCCTGCTGAAATTGCTGCATAAACGCTGGCGGGGCTGCATAGATGAAGTAATCACTAAAGCCCAGGGGTAATAAGGGCGGTGACACCTGGCTATTGAACACCTGGATCACCGTCTCTGGGCGCAAGGCATGGGCGAACGATAATAACCACAAGTCCCGTTCACTACTGACCAGGGGATTCTCGGTCTGGTTGATGATCTGAGCAGCATAGGGAATATAGCCCCCCTGCTTTGTCCAACTGGTACTCGCCAACACGTTACTAGCACTGGCCAAGGTGCCTAGGAGCAATAGCCCGACGATCGCCCCTGTCCACACCTGACGCTGCGATCGCGAGGCGGCTGTTCCCTGGGCATGGCGCACCAGCAGATGGGCGATCACCAAGGGCACCCCCAGCGTTCCGGCCAGAAAATACCGCGTGGCCACCGATCGTTGCCCGCCCAGAATTAAATCCGGCAGGATCACCCCTGCGGCCAAGGGCAACATGAAGCACACGGGGAATAGCCAGATCTGACGTGGCGTCATTGCCCAGAGGTCATAAAAGGCATAGGCGACCAGCGCCACTGCGGCTAGGACCACCAGCAGGTAGGGAAACGGCTGGGTCACACTAACGGTGTAATTATTTTCAAAATCTAGTAGGGGGCGCGTGAGATGCAAGCCCCAATGCAGGCTCAGTTCCGGAATGCCGTGGGCGGGATTCTGGGTTTGCCATGCCGCAAGCTGGGCCCCCCGCTGACCATTCCGAATCAGGGCCACTAGCCAGGGAGAAAAGCCGACTAAGGCAACCGCTAGGGCCAGCAGGCACGATCGCCATGCCCCCTGACTTTGTGCCCGCAACAGCCCCACATAGAGTGCCTGCCCCACCGCAATGAATAGGGCAAAGGGATAGGTATACAACGCCAGTAGGGTTGCCAGACTAAAGGCCACCCAAGCTTGGGGCTGCCGTTGTCGCAGGGCACGTAACAAGGTCCAACTGGCTAGCAAGGTCATGCCTACCCAGAGGCTATAGGGTCGCGCTTCCTGGGCATAGAGGACGTGCAAAGGTGAAACGGCTAGGAGCGCCAAGGCCATAACACCCATGCGCCGATCCGGATAGAGTTCCCGAGCCAAGCCATACATCAGCGGCAAGCTCAGGATACTGGTGACTACCGAAAAGCTCCGCAACACCCAGGTTGAAGAGCCAAAGATCTGCATCCAGAAGCGGGCCAAGACAAAATATAACGGTGAGTGGTTGGGTTCTTGGACAGCGAGGCTGCGGATCGTGTCCAGCACCGTTTTCTCGCTGCCGGGGGTTTGAAATTGCTGCAGATCCTGGGCAATGAAGAAGGGGTGCTGCTGCCAGAACTGGCTGAGATCCGCCTCGGTGTAGCCCGAAATGCGCAGGGCCGTAAAGACCTCATCTACCCAAAATACCTTGCTGTCCAGATTCGCAAAACGCAGGACGGTGCCGAGGACGATCATGCCGATCGCGATCGCCAGCAGCACCCTACCCCCTTGGGTCTGTTGCCCACCCTTGGTCATTAACAGTTAGAGAAATTGAGCAATTTTGGCTGCCGCCGTCGCGAGAATCTGGGGATCATGCACCAACGCAAAGCGCACATAGCCTTCACCGGACTTACCAAATCCTGCGCCCGGTGCCACTGCCACGCCCGTCGTTTCCACCAGTTCCGTACAGAACTTAATCGAGTCTTGATCCCAGGGGGTGGGTAACTTGGCCCAAATATACATGGTGGCGTCAGGGACGGGCACTGCCCAGCCCAAGCGGTGCAAGGTTTGCACAAAGGCATCCCGCCGTTCTCGGAAAATATTGACCGATCGCGCCACGCTCTCCTGGGGGCCTGTCAAGGCCGCGATCGCGCCATTCAAAATGCCCCGGTATTGGTTAAAATCAACGGCTGCCTTCACCTGCCGCAGTGCCCGGATCAGGTCCGCATTGCCGACAGCATAGCCCACCCGGAAGCCGCCCATGTTGTAGGACTTGGACAGGGTGAAGAATTCGATCGACACCGTTTTGTCCGGATCAGCCTGAAGGATCGAAGGGGGTTTCGTGTCGCCAAAGACCATATCGGCATAGGGGAAGTCATGCACCAGCACCAGATGGTGCGCTTGGCAGAAGGCGACGGCTTCCTGGAAGAAACTCAAGGGCGCGATCGCGGTGGTGGGGTTGTGGGGATAACTCAGCACCATCATGCGGGCTTGCTGCAACACCGCCTCGGGCACATCCGCCAGCACTGGCAAAAAGCCATTTTCCGCCAGGATCGGCATCGGATAAATCTGACCGCTGGCCAGATACACGCCCCCGGCATGGGAAGGGTAACCGGGATCAAGCAACAGGGCAAAGTCCCCTGGATTCAGCACCGCGAGGGGTAGGTGGGCAGTGCCTTCCTGGGAACCCACCAGGGGCAAGACTTCCGTTTCAGGATCGATCGCGATGCCATAACGCTGGGTATGCCATTGGGCGACGGCTTCCCGGAAGGGGCGGGTGCCGTGGAACAGCAAATAGCCGTGGGTACTGGGGTCATATAGGGACTGGCTAATGACATCCAGGATGGGGGGTTCCACGGGCAGATCGGAGGACCCTAGGGACAGGTCAATAATTTCCTGGCCTGCCGCCCTGGCTCTGGCTTTTGCCTGATCCATGTCGGCAAATACATTGGACTGGAGGGGCCGAAGACGGGTGGCGAATTGCATAGACCGACTGAATTGGATAGGGTGAGCTGTATGGCTGAATGCTCACCTAGCGTAACAGAGTTGTGACCCCTCTTGGTTGCTTACCCTCCAAAGCCTAATGCTTTCTTATTAATTTCAACACCCTAAGAGGATGTTTTAAAAGGGGGATGGCGGTTAAAACCGCGACTACGAACTTCAGCATTTGGCCGTCCTCAACGTTATTTTGCGTTTGTCGTGGCGACTTTAGTCGCCCAAACGGCTTGTTTCTGGACTTTTCAAACACCCTCTAATAGCCATGCTTGCAATTCCCACTTCTGAATTGCGGTGCCTGAGGGAATGTTGAATAAAGGGGGAGCGCGATTAAAACCATGACTAGGCGCCTCAACCTTTTTGGCTATCCTAAGCATTGTTTTGAGTTTGCAGTAGCAACCTCAGTCGCCAAAACAACTTGTTGTCAGACTGGTCAAACACCCGCTTAAGGGGTAATACTTTCACCTGGCAACACCTGAACGCCTAAGGGATGCTCAGCCCTGGCAGTGAGCATACAGCCTACTGGATGAAGGCTTCTGGCCGCAGGGGGCAAAGTCCGTAGGGAGCAAACCCAGTTTTTATAGTTTATCCAACTCCCGGGCGAGTTCTTCCATTTCTGCCTCAATCACCGCATCACGGGGAGGGGTCGATTCTGCTTCAGCCGCAGGCAGTTGGGCTTGGTTGGGGGCGTTGGCCGGTCCCAGCAATTGGGCTTTCATCGCCTCTAGCTCTAGATCAACATCGCTGGCTTCCAGGGCCGCAAACTTGCTTTCCAGATCGGCACCAGCTAATTCAGCCGCCGCTTGGGAGCGGGCTTCCATTTGCAATACCTTTTCTTCCATGCGCTCAAAAGCCCCCATTGCACTACTGGTCCCCATCCTTCCTAGGGTGCTTTGCAATTGTTCATTCGCCTTGGCGGCACTGGCTCGTGCCTTGAGCATATCCTTCTTCGTCTTGGCTTCCGACAGTTTGCCTTCCAGGGCGACCATGCTGCGCTTGAGAGTTTCGACCTGGGCCGTCTGTTGATCCAACTGGGCCTTCAGGGTGTTGGCGGTCTCCGTGTTGACCTTCTTGCGGTTCAGAGCCTCCCGCGCTAAATCCTCATTCCCCTTTTGTAGGGCCAATTGGGCACGTTGATGCCAGGTATTGGCTTCGGTAATGGCCTGGTTGTACTGCTGCTCCGTCCGCTTCTGGCTGGCGATCGCGTTGGCGACAGCTTGTCGCATTTGGACCATGTCCTCCTGCATGTCAATGACTGCCTGTTCCAGCATCTTTTCTGGATCTTCGGCAGAACTCACGAGGGCATTGAGATTGGAGCGAATTACGCGGCTAACACGGTCGAATAATCCCATGATGGTGTCCTTGCTGGTCACTAGGCTGGTCACTAGGTCCGGCTAGCACCGATCGTGCCCGCCCGAAAAGCCCCCTCACAGAACGGTTCCTGCCCAAGCAAAAACGTCCCACCTCAGGCTAGGGGCAAGCAGCAGGGCTAACCTAACTACTAGGTTAGCTTAATCGACGGCTCGCCCTCCGCTCGATTCTGGAGATCCCGTGGGGCTACCAGACCCCGAAGCTTAAGCCTCGTTACGCTCTACATCGGGTTCTCGCTTGGGGGACAGGCGGTGTTTCAAGGTCGCGAGATCCGCCTCAATGTCACTGCTCTGCTCTAGGGCGGCAAAGCGTCGCTCCAGATCGTCCTGACCTAACTCGGCGATTGCGGCAGAGCGAGCCTCTAGTTCAGCCACCTTTTGTTCCATACGTTCAAAGCTTTGCATGGCTCCCTGGGGATTCATCTGGTCCAACATGGCGTGTAGGCGTTGGGAGGCTTGGGCCGATCGGGCACGGGCAATGTAGAGATCCTTACGGGTGCGAGCATCGGCGATTTTGCTTTCCAGCGTCGCCATATCGCGCTTGAGTTTTTGGACGATCGCTGCCTGTTGCTCCAATTGGGCCTGCATCATCTGCACGGTCTCTTGGTAGCTCTTGCGCCGGGTCAGTGCTTCCCTCGCTAGGGCTTCATCCCCAACCTGTAGGGCCAACTCCGCCCGTTGATACCATTCAGCCGCCGTCGCCGTGGCCTGATGGCACTGACGCTCCGTGCGCTTTTGGGTTGCGATCGCCTGAGCGACGGCCTGCCGCAGTTGAATGAGTTCATCCTGCATCTCGGCCACCGCCTGCTCTAGGATCTGCTCCGGGTCCTCCGCCTCGCTGACAAGGGCATCGAAGCTCGCCTTGAGTACCCGTGAGATGCGATCGAACACACCCATGCCTCACTCCCTGGCCGTACAGCAGCGAATCCACATCATGTGTCACCTGAACAACACGACGTTTTCTCCTATCCTATCGCACCCGCTGACGTGGCCGATGGGTTGGTCCAGACTGCTACTCGGCCTGGATCTGAGCCGGGACTCCCTGCTGCTTGAGTTGCTCCACCATCTCCTGGGCACTGGCCCGATCGTCAAACGTGCCCAACTGGACCCGAATCCCATCATTGAAATTGCGCAAGTAGGCACCAGGCGCCACCTGTTGTAACTGGCCTAGTGACTCATTCCCCCGGTATTCGGTCACCACATTGTAGGTGTCGGGCTGCGATCGGGCACTGGCCGAAGCGGTTGGCACGGTTGGGGTGACCACGGGTACCCGGGGCGGTGGGGCATGGGT
>NZ_JBRCAD010000162.1:0-13427 GCF_053493415.1 Trichothermofontia sp.
GCAACGAGTGATTAGGAGAAAACCTTGGTCGTGAGTCAGTTTCAAACCACAAAATCAGCAGAAATCTTTGCCGCCGCTCAACGGCTGATGCCGGGTGGGGTGAGTTCCCCGGTGCGGGCCTTTAAGTCAGTGGGGGGGCAACCGATCGTCTTCGATCGCGTCCAGGGAGCCTATGCCTGGGATGTCGATGGGAACCAGTACATTGACTATGTGGGGACCTGGGGGCCTGCCATCTGCGGCCATGCCCATCCAGAGGTCATCAGCGCCCTGAAGGCGGCTTTGGACAAGGGGACCAGTTTTGGTGCGCCCTGTGTGCTGGAAAATGTGCTGGCAGAGTTGGTGATTGCCGCTGTTCCCAGCATTGAGATGGTGCGCTTTGTCAATTCGGGTACGGAAGCCTGTATGTCGGTCCTGCGCCTAATGCGGGCCTTCACGGGACGGGAGAAGGTGATTAAATTCGAGGGTTGTTACCACGGCCACGCCGATATGTTCCTGGTGAAGGCGGGATCGGGGGTCGCGACGCTGGGCCTGCCCGACTCGCCCGGTGTGCCCAAGAACGTCACCAGCAATACCCTCACGGCCCCTTACAACGATCTCGAAGCCGTGAAAACCCTGTTTGCTGAAAATCCGGATCAAATTGCCGGCGTGATCCTAGAGCCAGTGGTGGGTAATTCGGGCTTTATCCCTCCCGATGCCGGTTTCCTGGAAGGGCTGCGGGTGCTAACCCAGGAGAATGGGGCATTACTGGTCTTCGATGAAGTGATGACGGGTTTTCGCATTGCCTACGGCGGTGCCCAGGAGAAATTTGGCATTAAACCAGACCTAACCACCCTGGGGAAAGTCATTGGCGGCGGCCTGCCGGTGGGGGCCTATGGCGGACGCGCGGATATCATGGCAATGGTGGCTCCGGCGGGTCCCATGTACCAGGCAGGGACGCTCTCCGGTAACCCCCTAGCCATGACGGCGGGGATCAAAACCCTGGAATTGTTGCAAAAACCAGGGACCTATGAGTACCTCGATCGCATTACCAAAACCTTGAGCCAGGGTCTCCTCGACATTGCCAAGGAAACGGGTCATGCCGCCTGTGGGGGGTCGATCAGTGCCATGTTTGGCCTCTTCTTTACTGCTGGTCCGGTCCATAACTACGAGGATGCCAAGAAATCAGATCTAGCCAAATTCAGCCGCTTCCATCGCGGTATGCTGGAGCGTGGGATTTATCTCGCCCCGTCCCAATTTGAGGCTGGGTTTACTTCTTTAGCGCACACGGAGGCGGATATCGCGCAAACCCTGGCCGTGGCAAGAGAAGTAATGGCGGGTTTGTAGTAGGACCAAGCTCCAGCGATCGGGACTGGTGGCCAAAGATTAGCAGTGAGGCAGGCAGCTTGCTTGCCCGAAAAACCAGCTTCAGTAGATTCTTCCGTGGAGACCCTACGTAAACGAAACACAATGGTGGGGTAGGCATTCTGCCTACCCCTAAGACCACCGCAACGGCTATTCCACATTCCATTTATGATCTGCTGGGCTTGCCTGCCCCTGAGACGGCCACGACGGCTATCCCATACTTAGAGGCCGGGGCTGGCTCTGGCTCTGCTGTCGTTGGGCGACCGCTAGCTGGTGGGCAATATCGGGGCAATTGTCACCGGCGGTGCCGCCGCGATTGCGTCTTAAGCCCCGTGAAAGGGTATGCGAATGGTTTGAGTACTGCTGGTTAGGGACGATCGTGCCCCTAGTCCCCACACTTTCCCCTAACTGAACGAGTCCAGCAGTTGCAGAATGCGGTGTAATGCCATTTCGGTCCACTGGGGTTTGTGCTGGAGGGCATTGTCCAACTCATGCACCGCCTTTTCCAGCAGATAGGCATCCAAAAGCACCTGGAGTTCCTGCTGGGTTTTGGGGATAAACGAGGCCTCCCCAGCCAAACTCAAATAGCGATTGAGAAACGCCACACTCGTCCAGCTATACCAAAACTGCGCCCACTGCTCCATCAACGGCAAACTCTCAGGGCGAATAATGCCACTCTCGACCTCTTGCCGCAGGGCGGTTTGCACGACAAAGCTGAAGGATTGCAGCATTCCCGCAATGTCTCGCAGGGGCGATCGCTTCATCCGGCGTTCATTCAACGGACGGCTGCGCTCCCCTTCAAAGTCCACAATCACAAAATCCTTGCCGGTATAAAGCACCTGCCCCAGGTGATAATCACCATGACACCGGATGCGCGTGGCTTGGATCGAATGATCCAACACCGCACTAAACCGGCCCATTAACTGATCGCGGCGGTTGAGGACACTTTGGGCGAGGGGTTGTAACGCTGGCGATAGGTGGGGCAACTGTTTCTTCAGGGTGAGCAGGGTTTGACCAGCGAGATTACGCATGTACTGGTAAATCGATCGCTGATAAAACGACGTGAACGCCTCTGGGGCAAAGCTGGAATTCTCCGTATCTGCGCCCAGGGCTAGGTGCAATTCGGCGGTCCGTTGGCCCAGGAGTTCTGCTGCCCCCAGGTACGCCCCTAGCAATTCATAGGCACGGGTGGGGATCGGTTCCATCAGCGTATTGAGCAACGTCGCCATCGGCAACAGCACCTCACTGACGGCTTCTTCCTGCACCATCACCTGTTCAAAATAATCCCGCAGGACATCCAGGGTGTAGGCCCAGGCATCACGGGTATCGGGGATATAGCGCTGCAAAATGCCTAGGGCGATCGGCTCACTCCCCTTGCTGCGATATTCCAGGAAACCGGCCACTGGGGACAGGTGTTCCGGTAAGGTCTGGGTTGCGAGGCTTTGCTGGGTGAGGAAGGTGCCCATCTCAACCTCTGGATTGATCCCTGGTTCCACCTTGCGGAAGAGCTTGAAGAACATACAGTCGCCGTAGACGATCGCCGTATCAGTGTGACTGCCCTTATACAAATGGGGATCGATCGTCGTTGCGATGGCCCGTAACTGCGCAAACACCCCATCGATCGCGACTGCGACCACTTCCCCCTGCATCCCGGCATAGCGTTGCCCCTGGGCGATCGCCTGCCAAGGGAGGGGGAGAAAACGCGGATCTTCAAAGGCATCGAAGAGCAGCCCCCGCTCGTCGGTGCCTTGCACCTGAAGCTGGGCGATCGCGTGTTCATGGGGAATTGGCAGTACGTCCTCCCCACGGCGGGGTTCATAGGCCAGGGGCAGGACATAAAACTCGGCACTGCCCTCGGTATAGTCCACCTCGATCAGGGTCAGATAGTAGAGGGGCGACGGCGGTTGCTCGGTATCAGGAGGCGTAGGCTGAGGACGGCTACCCGTTTGCGGCGGGGGCGGGGTCAGGCTACAGGGAATCACCTCCCGGATCTGCACGGCTTGGATCACTCGCGACTTGCTATTAAACCACGCACAGGTCAGCAAATATTCTGGCAACAAACTTTGCAAGGCCGCCTTTGCTTCCGCTTGGGAAAACACACTCTCCCAGGTGCGGGTCACGCTCAGGGTGGGGACTTGGGAGACGGGCCGGGGCGTTTGGACCGGGCTGTCCTGGAGTTGCAGGGTAAACCAGTAGAAGGAGTGGGGACCCAAGCTCAGGAAGTAGGGGGTTTCGGTAATTTCAGGAAATTTAGTTCGCCCAAAGATTTCCACTGGCACCATGCCATTGAAGGCCGACAGATCCAACTCCACGGTCTGAACAAACCGGGACAGGTTAGCGACGACTAAAATATGCTCCGTGCCGTAGGTGCGGGTGAAGGCCAGCACCTTACGGTTTTCCGGGTAAAGAAACTCAAACGTTCCTCGGCCAAAGGCGCGGAAGCGGGCGCGGATGGCTAGCAGCCGCTTCATCCACCACCAGAGGGAATTGGGGTTGGCCCGTTGGGCTTCAACGTTGACGGATTCGTAGTGGTATTCCGGATCGACGATCGGCGGTGCATATAATCGCTGGGGATTGCCGCGACTGAACCCGGCATTGCGATCGCTGCTCCACTGCATCGGCGTGCGCACCCCATTACGATCGCCCAGATAAATATTGTCCCCCATCCCAATTTCATCCCCGTAGTACAGCACGGGCGTACCGGGTAATGACAGTAACAAACTATTCATCAATTCAATCCGTCGCCGATTATTACCCATGAGCGGGGCCAGCCGTCGGCGAATGCCCAAATTAATCCGGGCCTGGGGGTCTGCTGCATAGACCCGATACATATAATCCCGGTCCTCATCGCTGACCATTTCCAACGTGAGTTCATCATGATTGCGCAGGAACAAAGCCCACTGGCAGTTATCGGGAATATGGGGGGTTTGTTGCAGGATATCGATAATGGGAAAGCTGTCCTCCATCTGCAATGCCATGAACAAGCGGGGCATCAGGGGAAAATGAAAATTCATCTGGCATTCATCGCCCTGGCCATAATAGGCCGCCGCATCCTCCGGCCACTGATTGGCTTCAGCGAGCAACATCCGATTGCGGAAATGGGTATCAATGTGTTGCCGGAGTCGTTTGAGAAAGGCGTGGGTCTCGGGTAGATTTTCGCAGTTAGTCTTTTCCCGCTCATAGAGATAGGGGACTGCATCCAACCGTAGCCCATCGACCCCCATATTGAGCCAGAAATCCACCACCTCGAAAATGGCGGACTGCAATTCCGGATGGTTGTAGTTCAGATCCGGTTGGTGCGAGTAGAACCGATGCCAGTAGTAGGCTTGGGCGATCGGGTCCCAGGCCCAATTGGAGGTTTCAAAATCCTTGAAGATAATGCGGGCGCTTTCGTATTTTTGGGGCGTATCGCTCCACACGTAAAAATCTCGCTCCGAGCTACCAGCGGGGGCACTGCGGGCGCGTTGAAACCAGGGATGCTGATCAGAGGTGTGGTTAACAATTAGCTCGATAATGACCCGAATCCCGCGATCGTGGGCGGCATCGAGGAAGGTTTGGAAGTCCGCCAGGGTGCCATAGAGGGGATTAACGTTAGTATAGTCAGCGATGTCGTAGCCATCGTCCTTGAGGGGAGAGGGGAAAAACGGTAAAATCCAAACTGCCGTGATGCCCAAATCGCGTAAATAATCCAAACGTTCCGTGAGACCCCGAAAATCACCAACGCCATCCCCATCACTATCTCCAAAGGCCCGCACGGGGACTTCGTAGATGACGGCATCTTTAAACCACAGTGGATCATCACTTAACGCTTGATGTTGCATAACCTATTCCAACGCCTACGCGGCTCTGACAAAGAAACTGCCCCCCAGGGTAACAGTTCTGATACGGCTGCACCAACCTCCCCCGGTTCATCGGCATCAACGGCGCAATCTACCCCGAAGCGGGCTAAGCGCCAATACCAGGGCATGACCTTTCCGCGTAGTAGTGGGGTTTTGTTGCACCCGACCTGCTTACCCAGTGCCCACGGCATCGGTGACTTGGGCGGGGCGGCCTATGAGTTTGTGAATTTTCTGGAACGGAGCGGTCAGCGCCTCTGGCAGATTTTGCCCCTGGGACCCACGGGTTATGAGCATTCGCCCTACATTATGAATTTCAGCACCTTTGCGGGCAATCCATTGCTGATCTCCCTGGAGCAGTTGGCCGATGCTGGGTTATTACGCCACGATGAGTTGACCCCGATCGCGTCCAATCCCGATCTGCCTAGCGATCGCATCGACTTCGATCGTGTCATCCCCCACAAAACCCAATACCTGGAGCGGGCGTTTCAGACCTTTAAGCAACGGCTCACCGAGCATCCTAATGCAGATTTCGAGCATTTTTGTCACACCCAAGCCTATTGGCTAGACGACTACAGCCTGTTCATGGCGCTGTTGGATGCTCAACCCGGTACCACCTGGAACCAATGGGAACCCGCGATCGCCCGTCGGGAAGCCCAAGCCCTTGCCCAACAGCGTGAGATCCATCGCGATCGTATTCTCTATCACCAGTTTCTCCAGTTTCAATTTTTCCGCCAATGGGCAAATCTCCGGGCCTACGCTAACGATCGCGGCATCAAAATTATTGGCGATATTTCCATCTACGTGTGCTACAACAGTGCCGATGTCTGGCAACGTCCGGATATTTTTGAACTGCATCCCAAAACCCTGGAACCCACCTATATTGCGGGAGTGCCACCGGATTATTTTAGCGAAACGGGCCAGTTATGGGGCAATCCGGTGTATAACTGGAAGCGCTTAAAAGCGACTAAATTTGATTGGTGGATTAAGCGGTTTGAGGCGACCCTGCAATATGTGGATTGGGTGCGCATTGATCACTTCCGGGGCTTTGAAGCCTTTTGGCGAGTACCTGCGGGTGAAACCACGGCGATTAAGGGGAAATGGATTCCGGCTCCGGGGGAAGAATTCTTTGCTGCCCTCTACGATCGCTTTGGTCAATTGCCCGTTTTAGCTGAGGATTTGGGGGTGATTACGCCACCTGTCGAAGCCCTACGCGATCAGTTTGGGTTACCGGGAATGCGCATTTTATTGTTTGCCTTTGGCGGCGGTAGCGATAATCCCTATTTGCCCCACAATTATGTGCGTAATTGCCTGGTCTATACGGGCACCCATGACAACGATACGACGGTGGGCTGGTGGCAGGAAAAAGCCAGCCCCGCCGAGAAACAATTCATTGCCGATTACCTGGGCTATCGCTCCCCGGATGACATCCATGAGATTCATTGGGATTTGATTCGCCTAGCCTTAGGTTCGATCGCCGATCTGGCGATTATTCCCCTTCAAGATCTGCTCGGTTTGGGAAATCAGGCGCGGATGAATGATCCCAGTGTGAACGCGGGCAATTGGCGTTGGCGCTATCTGGATTCGGGCAGCTTGCACCAGGGCTTGAGCGATCGGCTGTTGGACCTCAGTCGTACCTTTGGCCGCTGCCGCTAATTGAACTTTACCAGGAAGTACAGGCCCCAGCGGCAGCGCGAACGCTCATGGTGCGGGTTGAGCGAGAAACCTCTACGTTCCTCCCCTGGATTTTGAGACGATCGCAGATCTCAAGGATTGGCTCAAACGCTAAACGCTCCCTACACCTCGTCCGCATCCTGACTGCTCACGTGCAGCAACACCTGCACCGGGCCATAGCGCGTTCGGAGCATGGATTCAATGCGTTCGGCAATCATGGGGGCCATTGCCAGAAAGTCCGAATGCAGCAGGAGGTGAATTTCCACAAACACCAGCCGACCCACGATCCCATAGGAGCGAATTTGATAGCAGGCCAAAACCCCCTGCATCCGCCGCACCAGGTACCCCAACGCTTCCGGCGCGATCGCGATCGACTGCATCATGAGGGGTAACTGCCAGTTCAAGAATTGCCAATAGTTAATTCCCGCCAGCCCAATCAAGCCGACTCCCAGCACGGGATCAAGCCAATATTGCCCCTGCCCAATGATCCCCAATAACGGGACCAGCAACAAGGTTAACCAGGCATCCCGCAGGAGAACAGTGGCACTCATCCGCAGTAAATAACTCTCCAGAACTCTAGCTTCATAGCGGACAAACAGCGCTAGGCCCAGGGTAATGCCCCCAATCACCAGCAATAACTGGATCAGGGGACTGCTAATTTGCGCAGGGGTTGCGATCGCTTCACGGTTCCAGACCCATTGTAGGAAGGGATATATGGTTTCTAGTAACCGTAAACCCACAAAACCGAGAAATGCCATCAATAGCAAGGCCGTTGCACTTTCCGCTTTGCCATGCCCTTGGAACTCCCGACGACTGCTACGGTGGTACGGTAGCCGCAGGGCCACCAAACTGAGAATTAAGCTAAAACTACTGACTAAGGTATGTAAGGTCTCCGCTTGCAAACTGAGCGATCGCGTTGCCCACCCGGCCCAGAATTTTACGGCCATCAACAGGACCGCTAGCCCCAGAGCGATGAGTAAAATCCATAAACTAATTTGGCTACGATGATTGGCCTCAGTCATGGCCTGAAGCCTAACACTGCCCTAGGTACTTTGGGCTTGTCGCAACAATTGCTTGACCGTTTTTAACATTTCCGGTGGATGGAAGGGCTTGGTGATATACGCATCGGCCCCCTGTTTAGTCCCCCAGTAGCGATCGAACTCCTGGTTTTTGCTGGTACACATCAGTACCGGGGTATTTTGCGTTTTGGGGTCACTTTTAATCCAGCGGCAGAGTTCATACCCATTCATACGGGGCATCACCACATCGGTCACAACCAAATCCGGTGTGCTCGTCGCAAAGCACTCCTTCGCCTCCAGACCATCACTGGCTTCGATCACATCCAGTCCATTTTGCTTCAGGAGCTTAGCCACCATTTCCCGTGCGGTATGGCTATCATCGACGACCAGAATTGTACTCATACCCCCCCTATCTGTTATTCTGAGGCCCCTTATTTGCCCTGATCCCTCGCGATCGGTGTTGTGGGTGGTCCCCACTCGATCGGATAACACTACTGGTTTAGCATTAACCCCGTTGTACCGCACCCATTACAAGCGAGGCGTGAGGTTCATGGCCCGATCGCTGGCCTGCATCCCTAGAAGATGTGCCCACCTCAAGTCATCCTATCTCTATTCTTAATTCAAGAACTTGCGGTTGCTTCAGGAGAGTTAGCGATCTTAACAAGCTTGATTCTCTTCTGGCGATCCCAGTCCCGTCCCTATGCCTGTTAATCCCGACACAAAGCGGGAGAACAACGGCTGCGATACGCCCCACTCCCCCGCCTGGATTCAGAGTTTTGAATTTGGAATTTTGCACGCTCCGTAGTGCGGGTGTCCCACCTGTAGACCCTCCTCATAGGTTGGTGTCAAGTTTACGAGACCCAACAACCCAACTGATGGCTGCTGTCGATTGGCAGTTGGGTCGCACGGCGTTTGCCCCAACCTCAGTAGATCACACATTGAACGTGGGATAGCCGTCTCGACTGTCCTAGGGGCAGGCAGGATGCCTACCCCACAATTTTTTCGATCTACTGAACCAGCGGCTAGAGCTAGGGCGCTAGGGCGTTGCCACGTAGGAGGCTGCCGATCGTCTTGGCGGTGATCTTCAACTGCACCAGGGGGTTGGCCGGGACCACGGTCTTGTACAGGTAGCTGTCGAAGGTCAGCTTTTGCACGTCGATGTCGGCGCACATCTCCACGAAGGCTTCGCGGGTGGCATCGGAGCGGTAGAAGATCCGTTGCAGCCAATCCAGCACCAGATACGTCATGCCATACTGCTTATCCCAACGGTTCAGGTACACCTTCAGGTCATCCTCAGTAGGAATGCGGGCACCATTGCGGGAGGCTTCGACGATCGTTTCCGCACACATGCGCCCGGACTTAGCAGCGAAGTAAATCCCTTCCCCGGAGGACTTGGTGACATAGCCAGCGGCATCCCCCACCAGGGCAATCCGACCCACTACGCGACGCGGACGGGGATGTTCCGGGATGGGGTGGGCCTCCACCTTGATGATTTTGCCGCCTTCCAACCGCTTGGCGGCCCGTGCCCGGATGCCCGCTTGCAGTTGCTTGATCTTCATCTTGTTGACCTGCATCGTGCCGGTCCCGACGGCTACGTGGTCGTATTTGGGAAACACCCAGGCGTAAAAGTCGGGGGAGACATCATCGCCCACATACATTTCCGCCAGTTCTTCGTAGTAGGCCATCTTGTCTTCCGGCAGGCGGATGCGCTCCTGGAAGGCGATCGCGTAGTTGTAATCCCCAGCATCCATCGCCTTGGCAATCCGGGAGTTAGCCCCATCGGCCCCGATGATCAGATCCACTTGCAGGGTTTTGGCGACCCCTTCCACACTGCCATCGGAGTGATCGGCATAGTGGAGCGTATAGGGATCGGTGCTGTTCTTGGGCATATCGACGCCATGCACCGTGCCATTGATCAATGTTGCGCCCAGCTTGTTCGCCCGATTGCGCAGAAAGCCATCCAGCACCTCGCGGCGGCACATCCCGATGTACTCATCATCCTTGAGGGTGCTACCAATGTTCACCTCGATATTGGAAGGCGAAATCATCTTCATCTTGCGCACCCGGCGATCGATGATCTCCGGCGGCAGATCAAACTCAGCGACCATGCACAACGGAATCGCGCCGCCACAGGGCTTAGCATTATCTAGCTTGCGCTCAAATAAATAGGTTTCAATACCCGCTTTTGCTAAAGTCTCAGCAGCGGACGATCCTGCTGGACCCGAACCAACAACAGCAACCCGCAGTGCCAAAGGTTTTCTCCTGTCAATCTTCTAGGGGTAACGTTTTGGATGGTATCACGGTGCTTTGGTCCCCTTGCCCCTCGATGTTGGAGATGTATCTGAAATGCAACAGAGCTTAATATTTTGTAAACATAAGGATAATCGCTGTGACGCCCAGGGGCTGGTGAAGTCCTGACTGCTGAAGGGTTTGGGTAATAATTGAGAAAATTCAATTGCGAACTCCAGTCACTGCTCATCCTGCCGCAGCAACCCCAATGCCCGCTGAACTGTCGCTCGACTAGAACAACTGGGGGAAGCCCTATTGGAGTTCTCAAGCTTAGCCGAAGCATCCATTTAAAAAATTTCGATTTCCCGTTTCCCATAGTCAGTGAAATCATCAATTAGGCAGGCGCATCAATTAGGCAGGCGGGACGCCGACCCCACAAGAGAACGGTCAAATTATGCCTCGAAGCCAAAGCAAATCGTACCCGACCTCGCGTTATCTCACGTTGTCGCCTTCTGACGCGTCCCCTTGCTTTTACTTGTTTTGGTGGTCGTGCTTTTCTTCGTTTTTGTGCCCTTAGCCGTCGCGGCCTGACTGCTGGCCGCCTTAGTCGTCCGGCTAGTTTTCTTTTTGCTACCCTGCTTCGCCGCCAGTAAAGCTAATGCCTGCTCCAAGGACAACCCTTCGACCGTCTCCCCCTCTGGAATACCGGCGTTGGTCTTGCCATGTTTGACATAGGGACCATAGGGACCATCGTAGATATTGACGGGTTCGCCATCTTCGGGATGGGCACCCAGTTCCCGTAGGGCCTGTTTGCTGGTTGCGGCCCGCCGTCCCCGTTGGCTCTTGGGTTCTGCCAATAGTTCTAGGGCACGCTCCAGGGTAATTGTCAGGACATTATCCCCCGCCTTGAGCGATCGATAGTCCTTGCCAACCTTCCCCTGATCGTGAACCACATAGGGACCAAAACGCCCCAGGCTTGCCTGCACCTTGGCTCCCGTCTCAGGATGGACGCCCAACAATCGCGGTAGGGATAGGAGGCCGATCGCCTCTTCTAGGGTAATACTCTCTAGGGTCATCCCCTTGGGCAACGAGGCCCGCTTGGGTTTGGGGTTAGCATCGGTGGCATCCCCGAGTTGGACATAGGGACCATAGGTCCCCACGAGCAGATAAATCGGCTCGCCCGTTTCCGGATGTACCCCCAGTTTGTCGGGGCCTTCCGTCTTTTGGCGCAGCAATAGTTGGACCTGCTCTTGATTCAGGTCCGCTGGCATCACATCCTTCGGAATCGATGCTTTCACCACCTCGCTGCCCTCCACCACCTCCAGGTAGGGACCAAAACGGCCAATCCGAACCCGCGCTGCCAAGTCCTGGAGCATCACCGTGCGGGCTTCGCTGGGGTCAATCTGGTTTTCCCGCTCCCGCACCTGGGTTTCTAAGCCCGATTCCCCCAGATAAAATTCCTGGAGATAGGGCAACCAGTGGACCTCCCCGGTGGAAATTTCATCCAGGGTTTGCTCCATCCGCGCCGTAAAGCCGGGATCAACCAGGTCCGGGAAATGTTTTTCCAGCAGCGCCGTCACCGCAAAGGCCGTGAAGGTGGGCACTAGCGTGTTATTCACCATCTGGGCATAGCCGCGATCGATGATCGTGCCAATAATCGTGGCGTAGGTACTGGGACGACCAATGCCCTCCTGTTCAAGAGTTTTCACCAGCAGCGCTTCCGTATAACGGGCGGGGGGTTGGGTTTGGTGCCCGATCGCCGCCAATTCCTGACACGTGGGTTGATCCCCTGGGTGGAGGGGGGGCAGGATCACCTCCTGGTTTTCCAAGGCTGCGTCTGGATCATCGGACCCTTCCACATAGGCCCGGAAAAAACCGGGAAAATCAATCCGCTTGCCCGTGGCTCGGAACCCGGCATCCCCCACCTGCAACTGCACCGTGACATGGGTTTGCCGTGCTTCTGCCATCTGGGTGGCCACCGTGCGTTTCCAGATCAAGTCATACAGGTCAAACTCGCGGCCCGTGAGACCCGTCTCCTGGGGCGTGCGAAAGGTATGACCCGATGGCCGGATCGCCTCGTGGGCCTCCTGGGCGTTTTTGCTCTTGGTGTTAAAGTGACGTGGTTTCGGACTCAGGTATTCTGGCCCATACATTTGCTCGACGCAGGACCGAGCCGCCGCGATCGCTTGGTTAGACAAGTGGACCGAATCTGTCCGCATGTAGGTGATATAGCCCTGTTCATAGAGGCTTTGGGCAATGCGCATCGTGTCGCGGGCCGAGAGGCGCAGCTTACGGTTGGCCTCCTGTTGCAGGGTCGAAGTGGTAAACGGAGCCGATGGTTTCCGCGTCGATGGGCGCTCCTCCAGGGCCGTCACCTGCCAGGGTAAATCGCGCAGGCGATCGCGCAGGGTTCTGGCCGCCGCTTCGTCCAACAGCACCACCTCACGACCAGCGGCAATCTGGCCCGTCTGTTCATCAAAGTCGCTCCCCGTAGCCAGCCGCCGCCCCCCCAGGCTGATCATCCGGGCTTCAAAGGGAACCAGACCGGAATCTGTTGCCGCCGCCAGAGTCGCCTTGAGATCCCAATAGCTACCTTGCCGGAAGGCCCGCCGTTGCCGCTCCCGTTGGACCAGCAGGCGTACCGATACTGACTGGACCCGCCCCGCCGATAGGCCAAAGGCAATCTTTTTCCAGAGGAGGGGAGAGAGGGTATAGCCCACGAGGCGATCAAGAATCCGTCGGGTTTCCTGGGCATGGACCAGTTGATCATCGATCGCACGGCAGTTGTGGAGCGCCTGGTCAATCGCCTCCTCCGTAATCTCGTGGAAGACCATGCGGCGGACCGGAATTTTGGGGTTTAACACCTGCAATAGGTGCCAGCTAATGCTTTCCCCCTCCCGGTCTTCATCCGTGGCTAGGAGCAGTTCATCTGCTTCCTTCAGAGCCTCCTTGAGGGTTTTGACCACCTTTTGCTTGTCCTTCGGCACCACATAGAGGGGTTCAAAATCAGCTTCAACATTCACCCCTAGCTGTGCCCATTTTTCGCCCTTGAAGCTGGCGGGCACTTCACTTGCTGACTGGGGCAGGTCGCGCACATGGCCCATCGACGCCTCTACCCGATAGCCTTGGGGCAGAAAATTCCGAATGGTGCGAGCTTTGGTTGGCGATTCAACGATAACGAGCGTGGACATGGGACTTCAGGGGAGGAACGGCAAGGAGGGCAGCAGTCAGTATTGGGCAGTCAGTATTGGTGGGAAGTGAGCTTGGGTGCTAGAGCCAGCGTTAGCAAAATTTCCGCAATTGTCAAGGGGTGGGTGGGGGATTGAGG
>NZ_JBRCAD010000163.1:0-13665 GCF_053493415.1 Trichothermofontia sp.
CCCTTGCTCTTCCCTACCCCCTGCCCCCGTGCCGTATTCTTACAATGGATAATGATCACGATCGCGTATCTGCATACCGATACCCAAACCATGAATCTGGTACTTTCTTGGCTATCCATACCCATCCCAACCCCACCGGTCATCGCCCTGCTGCCTGGATTAGATAGTCTTTTCTCCACCCAGGGGATCATGATCATGCTGCTGGTGGCCTATGCCGGGGCCATGTGGATGTTCCTGACCAGTGCCCCCAAGGTGTATACGATCATGGTCTCGGACCTGGAGGTGGCTCGTCAGCTTTATGAAGGGATGCTGGGGATGCCCGTCGCCGAAGTGCCTCTGCACTACTACTACAATTACGAGCAATCCCTAGGGGCGGCGGGGATGGACCCGCTTTACCTGTCTTCCGGGATGGGGGCAACGACTACGGCTCGGACTAACAGTACAGAGGGACTCTGGTACCAGATGAAGAAAAACACCCAGTTGCACGTCATCACGGGCGCTAGCCTGGGGCAAAAGGGTCGCCACCGCCATGTATGTTTCGATCGCGACTGTCTGGAACAAATCCTCATGCGCGTTCAAACGCGGGCCGTCAAATATAAACTCCGTCGTGATAAACCCCTCAACTTTCTGGTGAAGGACCTAGATGGACGGGTGATCGAAATGGCTGAGGTATCAAATTAGGGCCATCGTCGTGTAAAGTGCTTAGTTTTGGGTGCTTAGTTTTGGGTGCTTAGTTTCAAGTGCCCAGTCTTCACTCGGAATTCAAAATGAATGTTAGCAGGGAGTGTCATGGCGAAGCAGCGGGTTCTTTCGGGCGTCCAACCGACGGGTAACCTTCACCTGGGTAATTATCTGGGGGCGATTCGCAATTGGGTGGAAGGCCAAAGCCAGTTTGAAAATTTCTTCTGTGTCGTGGACCTCCACGCCATCACGGCTCCCCACGATCCTAAAACCCTAGCCCAGGATACGTATACGATCGCGGCTCTTTACCTGGCCGCGGGGATTGATCTCCAATACTCGACCATTTTTGTCCAGTCCCATGTTCCGGCCCATAGCGAACTCACCTGGCTGCTCAACTGCATCACCCCCCTCAACTGGTTGACGGACATGATCCAGTTCAAGGAAAAGTCCGTGCGCCAAGGGGAAAATGTGAACACCGGATTACTCGACTATCCCGTCCTGATGGCGGCAGATATTTTGCTCTACCAGGCCGATCAGGTACCCGTGGGCGAAGACCAGAAGCAACACCTGGAACTCACCCGCGATATTGCTGCCCGCTTTAATCACCTGTTTGCTACCCCAGAAGCCCCGGTCCTGAAGCAACCCAATCCCCTGATTCGCCCGGAGGGGGCACGGGTGATGAGTTTGACCGATGGCACCCGCAAGATGTCCAAGTCCGATCCCTCGGATCAGAGTCGGATTAATGTCCTGGATACGCCGGAACAAATCCAATACAAGATCAAACGCTGTAAAACTGATCCGATTCGGGGCCTGGAGTTTGACAACCCCGATCGTCCAGAATGCAATAACCTCCTGACCCTCTACACTGTACTGGCCGGCAAAAGCCGGGAAGAAGTGGCCCGCGAATGCCAGGATATGGGCTGGGGCCAATTTAAACCCTTGTTGACGGAAACCACGATCGCCGCCCTGGCCCCCATTCAAGCGAAATATCAAGAAATTATGGACGATCGGGGCTATCTGGAATCTGTCCTGCGCGAAGGTCGGGAAAAGGCTGAAGCCGTCGCCAATGAGACGCTGGCCCAGGTGAAGGCAGCCTTAGGTTACGCTAAACCGCTATAGCAGTCACTAACCATGCCGTTTGATAACCTGGGCAAATTGTTGGCGGAGAACTATCCCGATCGGTTTGCAGCCTGGATACTGGGGAATGCGCCAGGGACCGTGAGTGTGCTTAAGACGGAGTTGAGTATTGAGCCGATTCGGGCGGATTCGCTGGTGTTTCTAGGCACCCAAGACCGCATTCTCCACCTGGAATTTCAAACCCGCTGGCCCTCAAAACCCCCCATAGAATTTCGGATGTTGGACTACTGGGTACGGCTGTATCGGCAGTATCAGGTACCGATTATCCAGGTGGTGATTGTGTTACTGCCACCGTCGGCAGGCACGGTGATTCGGGATCACTTTCAGGTGGGGGAGACCCAGCATCGGTTCCGGGTGCTGGGTGTGTGGGAGCAGGACCCAGCCGTATTGCTCAATGATCCGGCTCTGTTACCCTTGGCTCCGTTGGCAGCGACGAGTCAACCGGAGGTTTTGCTGCGACAGGTGGCGGCTCAGATTGGTCAGCTAGAATCAGAACAGCAGCGGCAGGAGTTATCGACCTATGCGCAGATTTTTGCGGGGTTGAAGTTTAAGCAACCGTTGATTCGTCAGATTTTTCGGGAGGGGATGATGCGCGAATCGGTGATTTATCAAGAAATTTTGCAAGAAGGGGTCCAAAAAGGACTCGAACAAGGTCGCCAGGAAGGTCGCCAGGAAGGTCGCCAGGAAGGTCGCCAAGCGGAAGCCTCGGCTTTAATTTTGCGGCAACTGAGCCGACGGTTTGGGGCGTTGACACCTGTGCTAGAAGCAGCGATTCGGGGATTGTCGGTGGAGCAGTTGGAGGGGTTGGCGGAGGCGTTGTTAGATTTTGGCGAGGTGGCGGATTTGGAACGGTGGTTGGGGCAGGGGTAAGACGGCGGGGGGTGAGGATAGTGCTCAAAATTCCCACGCCCTGGCTGTCCCCCTTACCCTGGTCATGGGGTGAAAGTTTGATCATGCGCTTCTGCTGTGACCGGAGAATATTGTGGATTGAGGCGCTCATATCCTGAAAGCAGGAATGACGCGTGAAAGTAATAGGTGCGTCAGCGTATAGGGGGCTTTAATGTTTCCCTAAGCTGGCTCGTTCAGAGCCTGAGACACAATAGAAATGTCCGATCGCGTAGCATCTCCCCAGAATAATCGTCATGCCTACCTTGCCCATGTCCTACGGTCTGTATCTTTATGGCATCTTCCCCCTCCCTGGTCCCAAAGGCTTAGCCCTAGAGGGATTAGATAAACAAACGGTACAACTGGCTACGGTGGATGGGTTTGCCATCCTCTACTCCGAGGCCCAACAGGAGCGCTACCTGGCTAGCCGTCGTAATCTTCTGGGTCATGCCAAGGTCCTAGAAGAAGCGATGCAAGCGGGGTATCGTAACCTCTTACCCCTCCAGTTTGGCCTGATTGTGGAAACCGTTGCAGAAGTCTCCCGACAACTGACGGGTCCCTATCAGTCAGCGTTGCAACAACTTCTGGATCGCCTAGAGGGGTGCCGGGAAGTGGGTGTTAAGGTTTTTTGGAACGAGGATCAGGAATTGCAAACCTTGATGGCGGAAAATGCGACGTTGCGGCAACAGCGCGATCGCCTAGAGGGCAAAACCCTGAGCATGGATGAGGTGGTGACGATCGGGCAGGCGATCGAACAGGCTATGCAAACCCGCCAAACCGAGATTATTGATACCTTCCGGACAGCCCTCAACCCCCTGGCCCTCAACGTCATTGAAAATGATCCGATGACCGATGCCATGATTTATAACGCGGCCTACTTGATTCGCTGGGAGGACGAACCCCGTATCAGTCAGCAGGTTGAAGCCCTAGATCAGCAATTTGACGAGCGCCTCCGGATTCGCTACAACGATTTCACTGCCCCCTTCAATTTCGCCCGCCTCGAAGATTTATAGGAGATTTCAATGTTAATTGACCTGCTACTTGCACCAGTGCTGGGTCCGATTAAAGGCGTCACTTGGATTGGCGAACAAATCCTCGAACGGGCTGAAACCGAACTGGATGACAAGGAAAATCTGCAAAAACAGTTACTAGCCTTACAGCTAGCTTTTGATATGGGTGATATTTCCGAAGCTGAGTTTGAAGCGCGGGAAGAAGAATTATTGCTAGCTATTCAAGCGATCGATGATGCTGAAAATCAAGAATTTTGAGTAGGAATACGCTGAACAATCTATCTTTTCAAGTGAGCATTAACAACAAGATTTGACAACCAGATTTCCTTGTAAACTATTAAACCTTAGAGGACGTTTTAAAAGGGGAGACCGCAGTTTTAACTGGAATACCCCCTTTTAATTAAAATATCCTCGAAGACCTAGCAGAACTAATCAACTGACATACCACTCTAAACGTGGGTAGAGGTTGATCATTTTCACTGTCTACTGTTAGCGATCCACAGTTCGTGATCTACTGCTAACATTTAGTCCGCGTACAGGTAAAGTTCTTGGCATGGAGTTGGGCTGGCGTGTCAGGCATGAGCACAATCCCGTTGCTCAGGACGACCCACATCACAATAATTGCGGCGATGCTTTTCATAATTCTGGTAAACGCACTTCCTGTATGGGCATATCATGCCCAATCGCTGTCGGAATTCCATCAGGGCATTTAACCAAAACGCATCCGCCGATCGCCAGCACACTGGTGAATTCACGAGTAGGGGGGACACCCCTCGCATGGGCAGGGTCGGCGCTGGTGATCGGCCATTGCACTGGATAAGCCGCCTGCCGATCACCAAGACGCGGCTGTCCCCTGCGCAGGCTGCCAACACCACAACCTTAATGTCCACCCATGCGCACCGCTAGGAAAAAGCTTCCAAATAATCCTTGATCAAATTGCGACGCTTGGGTTGGCGCAGTTTTTGTAGAGCCTTGGCTTCAATCTGGCGCACCCGCTCCCGCGAGAGATCAAGGGCACGGCCAATTTCCGCCAGGGAATAGGGATGACCATCACCGAGGCCAAAGCGCATCTGGATGACATCTCGCTCCCGACTGGTCAGGTCAGCCATGAGTTGTAGCAGGTCGTGGCGCAGGGCATCCTGCATCAGGGATTCCTCCGGCGAGAGCGCATCGGTTTCGAGCAAGTCCCCCAGTTCCGTATCCCGATCCTTGCCCACTTTGGTCTCCAGGGACACGGCACGGGGCACCCGCAGCAAGACTTCCCGCACTTGGGGCGGCGTCATTGCCAATTCCTTGGCAATATCCTCGATCGAGGCCGTATGGCCTTTTTCCTGGGAGAGTTTGCGTTGCGCTTTCTTGATGCGATTGAGCTTTTCCGTAATATGAACGGGCAGACGAATGGCCCGACTTTGGGTCGCGATCGCCCGTGTGATGCCCTGGCGAATCCACCAGTAGGCATAGGTACTAAAGCGATACCCCTTAGTGGGATCAAATTTTTCCACGGCTCGTTCTAGGCCCAGGGTCCCCTCCTGGATCAGATCGAGCAGTTCTAGGCCACGATTCTGGTACTTTTTCGCCACCGAGACCACGAGGCGCAGGTTGGCTTTGATCATGTGCTCCTTCGCCCGCACACCCTCCGACAGGATGCGCTCTAAGCCCGCCACCGATAAATCCACCTGTGCGGCCCAGGCTTGTTTGCCTGCCGTGAGGATAGCCTTGAGGTCCGCGATCGGGAGCTGCGCTTCGTCGGACCAGCGTTCCAGGGACGGACGATAGCCAAGGTAGGCGGTGAGGGTATCGTGAATTTGGAGCACAGCCACATATTGGCCTAGGGCAGCATTGCCAGCCGCAGCAGCCTGATCCCGCTGTTCTAAAAGCTGCATATAGTGCTGGACCTTTTGGGCTTCGGCCACCTCTTCCTCTCGCCCCAGGAGGCGTACCCGACCGATTTCTTGCAGGTAAAGGCGAACGAGATCGGTTGTCCGACGATTAGATGGGCTGGGTAATCCACCTAACTCGGCGGCGACTGGGTCCAATTCATCCAGTGCTTCTGCCATTACTGCTACCATATCGTCACCTTCTTCGTACATTGCTAAGCCATGTGAGGAGTCGTTGCCGTGTCGCGATGCGCGTCATGATTCCGGGGAGAAGCCAAGCGCACGGCGATCGCTGGCTCGGCCAATCAGCCCGATCCCGTGGTAAGAGACCTGGGGAACACTTCTCGCTGCCCCTAGCTCAATCAGGAACCCTCTGTAAACAGTATTCCCACTTATTTAGGACAAATGGTCATTACTCATTGTTCCGTTACATTAGATGGGGCATTATGACGAAAGTCTACAGAATGTGAATAAATGCAACCCTTGTTTCCCGTCTGCCGGGGTCTACTTTCGTTTTGATCCCTAGTCTAGGGAACTGGCCGGGTCGGGCAGGTGATTTCAGTCAGGGCTAGAATTAATCTTCATCACGCCCCACCGGGTTTCCTAGAATGGAAGGAATGGCACTTCCGGCGTAAATACGGCATGGCCTCCCCAGAATTACCCGAAAATGGTGGTAATAATGGTACGAATCCCACCCGTGTCGCCCACGAGGTTGGGATACCGTCACCTGCGAGAAGAACGTTGAACCCCTCCGATTTACAAGAACCGTTTGCCCAGTTTCGCAACCGCTACCCGTCAGGGTGCTTGGTAACCGAATTGATGCTGGTGCAGGATGGCCAGTGGGTGGTCCGGGCGCTCGTGAAGTTGGGGGATCAGATCCTTGCCAGTGGGTTCGCTTCGGACCCGGCGCTAGAGATAGCGGAAGATAAGGCCCGTCTGCGGGCGCTGCAAGTGTTGGCCATTCCAGCCGCCGCCAACCTGGCCCCGGTGTTGCAGGCATCAGCCTATGAGTTACAGGTGCGGCTCACTGCTAACCGGAGTCGTCCGACCGATCTGCCTGCCACCCCAGCGTTTCCGTCCCTCCTGGAGGCTGAATCCTATACCGATACCACCTATACCGATACCTATGCTGACGCCTATCTGGAGCCTGCCGTCGCGCCGGAACCGGAAGCCGTGCCCCGCCAAACCCGTCGCCTGCCGGAACGGGCTGAACGGACGGAACCCGTAAGCCGATCGCGGACTAGCCGCAAAACGCCGCCGCCTGCCCCCCCCCCAACCCCGGCTCCGCTGGATCTTTCCGATGTGATTGCCCAAACGACTGTGGAGTTACGCCGTTTGGGTTGGACGGAGGCGGAAGGGCGCAGTTACCTACAACGAACCTACGGCAAGCGATCGCGACAGCAACTGGATGATGACGAACTTTTAGAGTTCTTGCACTACCTACAATCCCTCGATTCAGCGGAAGAATCGCCCTTTTAGCCCCCCATGACTCCCCTATCATCCCTGCCTATGTCCCTCAGCCTGTGCATGATTGTTAAGGACGAAGCCGCGAATCTCCCCCGCTGTCTGGAGAGTGTGCAAGGGCTGGTGGATGAACAGGTGATCCTGGATACGGGGTCCACCGATGAGACAATGGCAATCGCGACCCAGTATGGGGCGAAGGTCGATCGCATCACCTGGCAGGATGATTTTGCGGCAGCGCGGAACCAAACCTTGGCGCGGGCAACGGGGGATTGGATCTTGGTGCTGGATGCGGACGAAGCGGTAGTGCCGGAGGCGTTCCCGGTGATCCAGGCCGCGATGGCGAATCCCCAACACCTATTGGTGAATTTGGTGCGGCAGGAAGTGGGGGCGGTGCAGTCGCCCTATTCTTTGGTGTCGCGTCTATTTCGGCGGCGATCGGAGCTGCGGTTTCAGCGACCCTACCACGAACTGATCGATGACAGTGTGACGGCCCTCCTGCAACAGGAGCCGGGTTGGCAAGTGATTACCCTAGCCCCGGTAGCCATTCGCCATTGGGGGTATCAACCGGGAACGATCGCCGCACGGCAGAAGCGCACGCGGGCCAAGACTATCCTGGAGAAAGCCTTGGCCCAACAACCGGAGGATGCCTATCTCTGTAGCAAGTTGGGGGCCTTATATTTGGATAACGGTCAGGTGGAAAAGGGGCTCGTGTTGTTACACCGGGGACTCAAGCAACACCCAACGGAGGCGGGGGTATTGTATGACCTGCACTATCACTTGGGGATTGCCTACAGCCGGATCAACCAACCCCAAGCGGCGATCGGGCACTACCAGCAGGCCACCCAACAGCCGATTCTGGCCCTGTTGAAACTGGCGGCCTATAACAACTGGGGCAGCCTACTGAAGGAACAGGGGGATCTGGCGGGGGCGGAGGCAGCTTATCAAACGGTATTGCAGCTAGACCCCAATTTTGCCCTCGGCTACTACAACCTGGGACTCACCCTGCGGGCGCAGGGGCGACTTCAGGGGGCGGTGGCGGCCTATCAGCAGGCACTGCGGTTGAATCCCCACCATGCGGAAGCCTACCAAAATATGGGGGTGGTGTTGCTCAAATTGGGGAGCCTACCAGCCAGTCTCAATGCGTTCCGGCAGGCGATCGCACTCCATAC
Organism: Trichothermofontia sp.; assembly: GCF_053493415.1. Lineage (NCBI taxonomy): Bacteria > Bacillati > Cyanobacteriota > Cyanophyceae > Leptolyngbyales > Trichocoleusaceae > Trichothermofontia > Trichothermofontia sp. The sequence continues at coordinate 8,224 of NZ_JBRCAD010000163.1, forward strand.
CCAACAAGGTAACTCCGCCGAGGCCGAGCGGTTGCGCCAGGGCTTGGCGGAGATGGGCTGGCAACTGTAACGAGGGCGGCAAGCCTGATCACTTTCTGAGCCAGCCGCACCACGGCTGGTTCCACAAATTTCCACACATTTTCTACACATTGCCCCCATCGATAGGAACCGATCCCCAGTATTGCGGATGCGACTCTGCCGGTCTCCCCGCCACGGCCCAAAATCGGCTTCAGGATTATGGGCGCAGGTCGTTGGTGGTTTACTCCGGGACAATTTCCGTCACAACCCGACCGCCGCTCACCACCACCGTTTGGACCGAGTCCTTAAACTTCCCTGTGGCCCGTGGTCCCGTTAGATGCAGGGGGGGATCAGCCTGTTGATAGCTCACATTGCCGACGGCATCCATCTGCTGGGTGGGGAGATGCCACGTGAGGCGATCGGTCCGTAACCGAGCCTGTCGTTGCGGTTCCGTACCGTAGACGTTGCCCGTGAGGGTAGCCACTTCCTGTTTCAGGTCCAATTGGCCGCGATCCGCCGTGAGGTTAATCTGATCGCGACGGTGGAAAATACGCACGGGCTGCTCTGCCAACACCAGTTGCTGCTGCGTCTGCCACACCAACTGGTTACCTTTCACATCCAGCGGCGGCTCTTGGAGGGTTAGCTCAACGTTTTGGCGCAGGGTGGCCACTTTTTGCTTGAGATCCACTAGGGCTGTTTGCGCCCGTGCCCGATCGGTGATCGTTTCGTTCTGATAGCGATCGATCTCAATGCGGCGGGCAGCCGCATTCGGATTACGGGGCGGTGGGGTGAGTAGGGGCAGTTGATCCCCGATCGTCATGGCCTCCTCATCCAGTTGCCAGATCGCCTGCTCGGCCCGCAGTTGGAGGACAGGATCTTTTGCCTCAGCCACAATGCTCCCCACCAGTTCAATCCGACGCTTGCGGCTATAGGCCCGGGCTTCCTGGGCCTTGATATCTAACTGGGGATGGGTGCCCGACAGTTGGTGCCGAACGATGAGTACATCCTCCTTCGGTCGCCACTCCACCTCATTGCCCCGTAGCACAGCCTTGTCTTGAACGTCGATCGCCGTAATTTTGCCGCGTAGGAAAATCTTTTCGCCATCTTCCTCAATATCGGCCCGCTCCGCCTCTAGGCGATACACCACCTTGCCATCCTGAAACAGTTCCCCACGGGGGTTTTCGACCTGGGCTAACCCAGCCTGACGATCGTAGGTGGCCTCGTCTGCCTTGACCCGCCACAGCAGGGTTCCCTGTTCATCCGGTTGCTCTAGGGTAATGTTACTGAGGGTCAGGCTGCTGCTCAGGCGGGCCGCCTCCGCATCCTCGGCAATTTTGTCACTGGCACGATCGCTGTCCTGACAGCCTACCCCCACCAGCAGCAGCAAGAACAGCAGACCGATCCGGAATCCAGCAGCAAGCGATGGCGACGCCATAGATACCGTTAACCCCCAAATGCACAAAACCGAAACGGAAGTTTAGCTGCCACCATTATGGCTTATGGCTCCGGGGTTCCTCCGGCGACGAGAACTCTAGGTTAGTCAGAGGTCGGTAGGTATAGGTAGACCGGGCGGTTTTCTGGATATCGTCCTTGATACTTTCGAGATCAATGTAGCGATCGGCGACGTTGATCAAGCTATCACTGGTCATGGAGCGCAGGCTGATCACCTCCACCCGCACCCCGCGATAACTGACGGCATTCACCGCATAGGCCAGATCGCCATCCCCGCTCACCAAAACCGCCGTGTCATAGGCTCCCACCAAGGCCATCATGTCCACCGCAATTTCCACATCCAGGTTGGCCTTTTTGGAGCCATCAGGCAGTTGCACCAGATCCTTGGAAATCACCCGATACCCATTGCGTCGCATCCAGAGCAAAAAGCCCTGCTGTTTCTCGTTGCTGCGATCGACGCCCGTATAAAAAAACGATCGCAGCAAACGTGACCCCGCCGTCAATCGACATAGCAACTTGGTGTAGTCAATTTCAATACCCAATTGCAGGGCGGCATAAAACAGGTTTGAACCATCGATAAAAATAGCAACCCGACCGCGATTTTCCAAGACCTGCTCCGGTGTGAAAACGGGATCAGTTGAAAGATTCTCAAACATTGTTGTCATGCCTCTGTTTTTTTAATAGATACTGCCCGGCGGTGATAACCAACCGGGAAGTGGAAGCGTTATTTAGGCCATCGGTGCGGGAGCAACATCTTGTCGTTCTAAGCGACGGAAAACTGGTTCTGGTTCAGCCAGAGCTTGCCCAGCAGGCAGGCATCCCCATTGAGCGTGTTGGGCAAAGGGTGCGATCGTGGCAATTCTGGCGCGATCGTTAAAATCAACCGCAAATCCCAACTGCTGGTAGATTTTTGTACTGGTGGCGGGGATGATGGGAGAGAGCAAATAAGCAGCCAAGCGAACAGCTTCCAGGATGACATATAGCACCGCCTCAGCCTGGGCTGTCTGCCCCTGCTTATACAATTGCCAAGGAGCCTGCTCATCAATAAACTTGTTCCCAGCTTGCACCAGCCGCAAACACGCTTGACAGGCATCACTAAAGGCTAATTGCGTATACGCCTGGTGTACCTGCTCACCCAAAGGGGCAGCGATCGCCACCAGGGGATGATCCGTCGGAAGATCCGTGGCAGCGATCGGGGGAACCCGTTGCTCGCAGTACCGACAGGCCAACTTCAGGACCCGGTTGAGTAAATTCCCTAAATCATTGGCAAGATCAGCATTGACGATATTGATAAAACGCACTTCACTAAAGTCGCCGTCGCGGCCAAACTCGATTTCCTTAAGGAAGTAGTAACGCAGGGAATCGGCACCATAGGCGGCCACTAATTGGAAAGGATCAAGGGTATTCCCCAGGCTTTTCCCCATTTTTTGTCCATCCTTCGTCAGAAATCCGTGGCCAAAGACCTGACGGGATAGGGGTACCCCTGCCGACATCTGCATAGCAGGCCAGTAAACGGCATGAAAACGCAGGATATCCTTGCCAATTAAATGCAGATTAATCGGCCACCAGTGGGCGGTAGCATTCTCTAGGGTGGGTTCGTCAGCAGGGTCAAGCAGGGCAGTCATGTACCCGAGGAGGGCATCGAACCAGACATAGAGCGTGTGGCTGGGATCGGTGGGAACCGGAAACCCCCAGTCCAGGTTAACCCGCGAGATGGAAAAATCCTGCAACCCCTGCTGGACAAAACTTAAGACTTCATTCCGCCGACTTTCCGGCTGGATAAAATCCGGCTGTTCCGCATAAAGCTGTTCCAGTTGAGCCTGATAGTTAGACAACCGGAAGAAATAATTTTGTTCATCACGCCACTCCACCGGCTGGTTGGGATGCAAGGGGCAGCGTTTATCCGTCAGTAAATCCCGTTCTTCTTTGAATTCTTCACAGGATACGCAATACCAGCCCTGTTGGCGGCCCAGGTAGATGTCCCCCCGCTCCCAAACCCGTTGGAAAAATGCCTTGACAATCGCGTGGTGCCGCTCACTGGTGGTCCGACTAAAGCGATCGTATTGAATATTAAGACACGTCCACAACTCGGCAAACCGCGCCACGATCGCATCACAGTGGGCCTGGGGGGATTGCCCCCGGCTTGCCGCCGCTCGCTGGATCTTTTGGCCGTGTTCGTCTGTCCCCGTGATTAACAAGACCTCGTGGCCCTGTAGGCGCTGAAACCGTGCGATCGCATCCGCTGCTAGGGTGGTATACGCACTACCAATGTGGGGCACATCGTTAACGTAATAAAGCGGTGTGGTAAGGGCAAACGTTCTTAGCTTTTGGTCAGAATTTTTATTAACGAAACTCATAGAGTGATTAACTTTTTCTTATATCAATCATTACCAACTGTCTTTCATTCTATTGCCTGAGCGCCATTCCCCACCTCGGAATTCACCCTGCGGAGAAGTCTTGTGAGTCAACCGACGAGCCGACCAGCCAAATGATCTTTCCACAGCCTTGATGAGGTGTTATGGTGAGCAACCTCAGTGTTTACACGGAGTGACCCCCAAAAGGGTTCAATACTGGCCCAACGGCTGGCGAATCATAGGCTGGATTGCGACGGGAGCACCCGGCATCCAGCTCAGGAATAGTGACAACATCGCCTCGACGATTCACCTTCGGCCATTAACCTGAGTCGCTCAGCTCCCTCCCTTCAGCAGCTAGTCAGTTCTGCATGAGCGATCGTGAGTAAACAATTGGGGCCAGGGCTATTCCGATACCCTATCATCGGCTCGTCAGCTTCGTTTTCTGCTAACGCGGTTCTCCTAACACGCTGCCCTGAGGGTTCACCAACACCAACGCACAACCATCAATTACCTAATACTGCACCTATACTGCCACCTATACTGCACAACAAGATAACCACGGAAGACATGAATTCGTGTCAATCCTTTAGCGTAGTCCCAGGGGACCCAGGCCGATTAAGAAACAGTTACACTTGAAAGATATCTTCTATTAAAGATGTCTTTACGTGTGAAGGTTGCACTATATCAGCTTATCTTGACTTTGTAAACTATGTTCATGATAGCGCCTTTGCTTTGGGATGACCACTGTTAATGAAATGTTAATGAAATGATCCGTGAAATTGCTGATGAAATTGCTATGTTCTACGCCTGAGCGATCGCGGGCTCCGCTGCTCATTTATTTACCCGGTATGGATGGGATGGGTACTCTTTTCCAGGCACAAATCCCCCACCTAGCGACTAGGTTTACCATTCGTTGCTTAGCGATGCTTAGCGATCGCGCCAGCTCTGGCTTGGGGCTGGCAGGGGCTAGCGGCACGCTTGGCCACCCTCATCCAAGCGGAACAGCAACACACCCCCCAGCGTCCGGTTTACCTGTGTGGAGAATCCTTTGGCGGGTGTCTGGCTTTGCAGTTGGCGATGCAGTTTCCGCGATTAGTCCATCACCTGATTCTGGTCAATCCGGCTTCGTCCCTGGGGCGGCGGCCTTGGCTCCACGGGAGTGGCTGGTTGGCTCGAACTTTACCGTCTGAGTTGTATGGCCTATCTTGTGTGGCCCTAGTGCAACTCCTCGTGAACCGGGGACGGGTGTCGGAGCTGGTTTACCGTACCCTGTTGCAGACGGTGCGATCGCTACCCCAGGCCACAGTGGCAAGGCGCTTGGAGCAATTGTGCCAATTTGCCCCGGCCCCGACCGCCCTGCGTCGGATCTGGCAACCGACTCTGATTGTGGCCAGTGGGGCGGATCGGCTGCTGCCATCGGTGGCGGAGGCCGCCTATTTGCAACACCATTTACCCCAGGGACGATCGCACATATTGCCCCACAGCGGTCACGCCTGTTTACTGGAACCCCAGGTACAACTCAACGTCATTCTGGCCCAACAGGGCTGGTGCGGGCCGGGGGCTGCGGCTACCCCGGCAGGATCGGGATGGCCCCCCCTCTTGCCCCTTGCCCCGGTAC
>NZ_JBRCAD010000164.1:0-7977 GCF_053493415.1 Trichothermofontia sp.
GTACCCCCCCACCCCCGCTCCCGATCGCCGCTGATGCGGAGCCGATGACCCTGGAACCGGGTAGGGCCGTGATGATTGGGGAGGTGCGCATTGTGGGTGGCAGCCCCAGTATTGAGGCGTTTATGCGAAATGTCCTGACGACCCAGGCGGGGGGCATGGCCACCCGCCAGCAGTTGGACCAGGATGTGGCGGATCTTTTGGCAACGGGGATCTTTCTCGCCGTCAGCTACCAAACCTATAGCATCAGTGATGGCTTGCTGGTGGTGTTTCAGGTTGATCCGATCGTGGTGCGATCGTTGCAATTGGTGGGCGCTCAGGTTCTGAATCCAGCCAAGGCGGTTGAACTGTTGGGTATCCAGCGGCATGTCATGATTGACCCGATTGCCCTGGATGCGGGGGCGCGCAAGATTAACCAGTGGTATCAGGAGAATGGTTACACCCTGGCCAAGGTGTTGGCGATCCGCCCTAGTCGCGAAGGGGTGGTGGTCCTAGAGGTTTCGGAAGGGGTGATCGGGTCGATCCAATTTCGTTTCTTCGATCGCGATGGCAATCCTGTGGATGCGAACGCTCAACCGATCCAGGGGCGGACAAGGGAATCATTTTTGCGGGAGCAGATCCAACTGCGGGAGGAGGGCGTTTTTCAGGAAAGCGTTGCCCAGGCCGATCTCCAACGGTTGTATAATCTTGGCCTGTTTGGGGGGGTTGGCCTCTCCCTGAGTGGTGAACCGGATCGGGTCGGGGTCATTTATGACCTACAAGAAGTTCTGTCGCGATCGTTGAACTTTGGGGGGGGCTACAGTGACAGCGCCGGGGTGTATGGCACCCTCACCTACGCCGATCGCAATTTCAACGGTCGGGGCCAACAGTTGGGTACGAATTTGCTGGTGGGAACGCGGGATGTCCAGTTTGACCTGAATTTCAAAAACCCCTATCGTGACACGGCTCCCGATCGCCTAGGTTATTCGTTTGAAGTCTTCCGTCGTCGCACCCTGGCCCTCACCTTTACGGGCGGTGATCCCGAAGTGGATCTGCCCAACAATGATTTGCCACGCTTGGGGCGCTTTGGCGGCGGGTTTGCCCTGGAACGCCCCCTCAGTCCTGACTGGATGGGGTCCCTGGGCTTGCGTTATGTGCGATCGAGCATCCGGGATAGCGACGGCACGCTCTCCCCTGAGGATGAGTTGGGGAATGACCTATCCTTTAGCGGCACGGGCATTGATGACTTACTCAGCGTCACCTTTGAGGCAGTCAACGATCAGCGGGATAATCGCACCAATCCCACCCAAGGCTCGCGTCTCTCGCTCAGTATGGAGCAATCCATTCCTGTTGGGCTGGGGAATATCCTGATGAACCGCGTGCGTGCCGACTATAGCTATTACTTGCCCGTCGATTGGCTCAAGTTTGCCGATCAACCGGAAGTCTTGGCGTTTAATGTCCAGGGTGGCACGGTCATGGGGGATTTGCCGCCCTATGATGCCTTTAATCTGGGGGGTCTCAATTCAGTGCGGGGGTATGGGATTGCCGAAGTAGGCAGTGGCCGCAGCTATGTGATTGCTTCGACGGAATATCGCTTCCCGATTTACAAAATCTTTGGGGGGGTTGTCTTTGCCGACTTTGGCTCTGACTTGGGTTCCGGGGATACGGTACCGGGGGAACCTGCGGTGATTCGTGGCAAACCGGGCACGGGCTTTGGCATGGGCCTGGGGGTACGGGTCCAGTCGCCTGTGGGACTGATCCGCGCCGACTATGGCATCAACGATGAGGGTGATACGCTGCTCCAGTTCGGTTTTGGCCAGCGGTTTTAGACGCGCTTAACCGACCCCAACTGCCGCAAGGATCAGCAAGCCGATCAAGGGGATAACCGGGTCTATCAGAAGTGACCGCCGGGACGGTTATCCCACAAGATTGCATCGCGGCTAAGGGAAGTTGGTATGGGAAATGGCACCAACCGCCAATCGCCAAAACCCTTCCCGAACTGATCTCACCCAGCCTCAGCAAACCAACCCCATCTTGATCAAAGCTGACAGCACCCATCACGACGGTTGGCCGAACTAGAATATCCCCATGAGCCATCCCCCCTCATCGTCCCAGGAACCCAGCCCCGATCGCACTGCATCGCCGCCGGAGCAGCGCTCTGATCAGGACTCGCCGTGGAAAGAAATTATCGAACAGTACTTCCTCGAATTCCTCCAGTTCTTCTTCCCCGACGTTCATGCCGCCATCGACTGGCACCAACCCCACGAATTTCTCGACAAAGAACTCCAGAAAATCGTCCCCGCCGCTGAACGCAGTAAACGCTTTGCCGACAAACTCGTCAAGGTCTGGCTACATGACGGCTCCGAAACCTGGATTCTCATCCACATTGAAGTCCAGGGCCGTAAAGATCCCCACTTCCCCGAACGGATGTATGTCTACAACTACCGGATTAGTGACCGTTATAACCGTCCTGTCCTCAGCCTCGCCATCCTCGGTGATGCCAATCCCCAGTGGCGACCCCAGGTTCACCGCCAGGAAATCCTGAACTGCCGCCTCGAATTCCATTTTCCGATTGTGAAACTGCTGGACTACCGCGTTCGCGCAGCGTCTCCACAGGAGAATCGCACCTCGGAGCTAGAGAACAGTCCCAACCCCTTTGCGATCGTCGTCCTAGCACACCTCCAGAGCTTGACCAGTAAACGGAATCTGGAGCAACGTAAAGCTGGCAAGATCCAGCTAATCCGGCGACTATACGAAAAAGGCTACCAGCGTCAGGACATCATCAACCTCTTCCGTTTCATCGATTGGATTCTACAATTACCTCAAGCACTTGAAGCCGAAGTTTGGGAAATCATCACCGCCTACGAACAGGAGGGACAAATGCCGTACATCACCAGTATTGAGCGCCTCGGCATTGAGAAAGGCAGACAGGAAGGCAGACAGGAAGGCAGACAGGAAGGCAGACAGGAAGGCAGACAGGAAGGCAGACAGGAAGGCAGACAGGAAGAAGCCCTGCACCTCTTGCTGAAGGTTCTTAATAATCGCTTTCCGACTGTACCGGACACCATCACAGCCCAGCTAGAACCATTAACACCCGAACAACTAGAGGCATTAGTAGACCTCGCATTCCAGTGTGACTCCTGGACTGGCTTTGTCGCTCACGTGCCAACACTGGAGCAAGAGCGTTCTCCACAGGCGAGCGATCGCGATTCCCTCACCTGACCAGGGGAAAAAGAGTCTGAAAAGATCTCGCGGCCTACGAGCACCACGTATCCTTCCATTTAACGGTACCGGCGGGGGCTAGAATCCAGCGACGGCAAACCAGGTTTTCGTAAATGGGGGCCTGTCCATCCCGTTGAATTGCGTATTTATAGGTAATGGCCTTACCCGCACTTTCGGTAAAGGGAATTTCCCCAAACCAGGTGTTGGGGTTGATATATTCCAAGTGATAGGCGTGGGCAATATCCCAATTCCCCAGTTCAGGACGGTCACCTACCACCACAATACGTTCCCCCATTTGGGTTGAAACTCCGTTGAGTTGGGCGCGGACGATGGTTTTCCCCTTGACGCGATCGCCGATATCACTCAAGACCACCATTTCGTGATGCCCCAAGCTCAATCCTCGCAAAGCCCCTTTCTGCACGTCAAAACGTCGTTTAGTCACCATGCAGAAGTATTCACCATCTTGAAGATCCGTATGGGGGATATCGATCGTCGTTGGGTTGCCCTTATTCATGGCCACAAAACACCGGGAATCCCGATAACGGCGCACAAAGCAAAACACATCCTGGCTCACATACTTTTGTTGTTGGTTCCCCAGGGAAACGGCTGGATTTAAACGCCGTAGTTTCGAGAATTGTTGAATATCCTTAAAGAGGGGGGTATCCGTATCCCAACGGGTCATCATCGGGCGATTATAGGGATCATTCCCACCCTGGGTATTGTCATACAGGTATTGTTCGGTGCCGTAATAAATGCAGGGAATACCGCGACAGGTCATGATCAAACCAATAGCAAGGCGCAGACGATCGCCATCGGGATTTAGGCTTAAAAATCGCTGCATGTCGTGATTATCTACAAAGGTCACTAGTTCACTGGCGGTGTCATAAACCTGATCCTGATCAAATACGGCTTGGACGCGCTCAAACCCCCCCGGCGCATCCCAGGCTAAGGCTTCCCGAATCGCATCGCACAGGCCAAAGTCTAGGATCGACATTCCCGAACGGTTGGCAAACTCAGTAGACTGGCGATTCTGAGGTTTGGAAAATCCCCATTCACCAAAGGCAAATACTGACGGCTTGTGGGTTTGGATGTCAGCCATAAATTCCTGCCAAAACCACAGCGGCATGTGTTTGACCGTATCTACCCGCAGGGCATCGACGCCGCGATCGAGCCATTGTTTGATGGCCGTTTTAATGTAGTGACGATAGTCGGGATTACTCTCATTAAAGGTGGCTAATCCACACAGCTCATAGTACAACATCTGTTCCGGATTCTCCCAATCGGTAATCTCCGGATTGTGGTGATACCAATGGTTGACATCGTTGTAGAAATCAGCGATTAATTTGCCGTCATCGTAGAGTTCACCCTTGTGGCCATTGACATCGGGGCTACTGTGGTTACAGACAATATCGAGAATGAGTTTCATCCCACGCTTGTGCATTTCCGTAATCAAGGTGTCGAAGACGGTGCAACTAAAGAGGGAGTTGTCTTCATCAGCTCCGAGGAAGCGGGGGTTAATCCGTTTAAAGTCTTTGGTCCAATAGCCATGCATGGCGGCGCGGTCAAACTGGAGATGTTCAACCTGCTCAAATAAGGGAGAAACCCAAATGGCGGTGATGCCCAATGCTTTTAGGTAGTCGAGTTTATCAATAATCCCCTGGAGATCCCCTCCCCAATATTTACCCCAATGCTGTCGGGTGGGGTCAAATAAATCCGGATTTGGCCCGACGTTATTGGCGGGATTACCATCGTGGAAGCGATCGACAATAATGAAATAGATGGTTTCCTGGCGAAATTCTAGCGATCGGGTAAATAAAAACTCGAAACCAGCTTCGATCGTCGGGGCGGTTTCATCCGCAAGAAAGCCAGCGGCTGCCCGTACTGCTGTCAAATCCGCCACCGGCGATGAAGTCATAGTCATAGGGATAGGGCCTGAAAGATCTTTGGGCACCTTATCATGTTTCGATTCAGGTCCTCAGGGGTGTTATGACAAATTAACTTTTGCGGACGCTGGCGGGTGGTTTGGGAGTGGGGAAATAGGACCCCCCAGGTACGAAGGACATGCAGGCACCCCAAGGGATTCAAGGGGAAGGTTGATAGTGGCAGAGGAGGAGGGTTTTGTCGTCGTCGGTGCGGGCGTTGAGGCGATCGGAGGTGAGGAAATCAACCAGGTAATTCTCGTCGGGGTCAGGCGGCGACGCGGCTTCGAGATAGGCTTCCAAGGGTTGGAAAAAAGGGGGAAAGGCAGTCCAATCGCGAAAGCGAATGGCAACCCGTTCAACACCATCGGTGGCCGCACAAATGAAGCTGGGGGTATCGGCCCATAGCCGTACTTGCAGGGTTGCGATCGCGTCGGGGGAAGTGACAAAACTGGTCTGGTTGGCAAATTCACCCTTGTCGGGCTGAAAGAGGAGTTGATAGGACTGATGGGGACTCCGCACAACGATAAACCCATCGCCAATCTGCATGGCAGCGAGCCAGTGGGGGGTCGCTAAAAATAGCAGAAGGGTACAGGCAAAATCCGCCAAGGCGCTGTCGGTTGCCTGGGCTTGGCGGTGGAGGGTTTGCCGGGTCCGCTGGACGGCTTTGCTAAACAGACGATGGAGTAAATCAACGGGGGGAAAGTCGGGGAGGGTTGACCAGGAAAATTGCCGCCGTTGTAACCACATTTCGGTCTGACTCAAGTACTGGAGGGTGGTTTCGACCGCGAGTTTGGCCCCTACGTCGGCATAGGCCGCACTCCCGGCCCCATCCGCCACGGCCCCGATCGCGACCTCGCCCAGCACCCGCACAGCGGTCGCATCCTGACAGGGCAACTGCTGTTCCTGATGCCGGGTCCCGATCGCCGATCGCGCAATGGTTGTCCAACTCACAGCCTACTCCTAGGTAGTAATTTGACCCCAACCTACCGGGGGCAAGGCGACGGCTTCCCCCACCTTCGCGCTTGATACCCGCTTCATGGAGGTACTGAGCCACACAAAGAGAGGTTGGAACTGTAGGCCCGTTAATTGGATGGGGGGACGTTCCGGGGGGGCAATTTGGCGTAGAGTGTCCATATCCGCTCCGGCCACTGCCACAGCAAAGAAACAAAACTTGCGATTGGCCTCCCCTTCGCGAATCCGGGCAGCGGCGGCCTGCCAACTATCGGTAGGCGCACCATCCGTGATTAAAAACAACCAGGGGCGATAGTACTGGATGCCATTGGCCTTGTAGACTTCCTTGCGCCCTTCCAGTAAATCCAGCGCAAAGTTAATCGCTTCCCCCATCGGGGTATAGCCCTCAGCCACTAAGGGCGGCGGGTTGAACTGTTCGATCGTCACGAAATCCTGCAACAATTGCACCGGTCCAAAACTGACGATCGCCACCTCCACACTGAGCGCTGCCTTGGTATCCTGCTGGACCTCCTCGCGGAAGACCTGAAGGCCCTGGGTCAATGCCTGAATCGGTTCTCCGGACATGGAACTGGAGGTATCCAGGAGGAGAATCACAGGACAGCGGTTTTCTGGATTGTCAACAAACTCCGGTAATCCGACAGGCATCTCCTTTCCTCGCTGCGGTATAAGGTCGGCGGTAGGACGGGGGGCTGAAGGGGTGTCGCCGGGGCAAACACGCATCGCCAATCCCCCGATTGCCCCGAAAATTCCCTTGCTGAATTTTATTACGCTAGCGATCGTGGCACCAGCCCCAGCCCCTGGCGTGAGTCCCCCGGACCGGCGGAGATGGTGAGTTCTCTGGACCGCGAGACGCCTATCCCAGATGGCCGCTCATCACAGATCTGCACAGATCTGCACAGATCTTTCAGGGATTGTCGCCGCTAGGACTGATGGCAACAACGACTATTTTTATAGTTACAAATATATTCACAATATCCATCGGGGCGATCGCGATCGCGTGGTCGGTCTGCCCAAGCGATCGCTGAAACCTGCCAAAACGCCCAAATGCTTGCAGAATAAGGATAGTGTTGGGGAAAGATGACGAGGGTAGTCGGCTGGCTGGCTAGGTAACCGCAGGACACACCCCGTCAGGATAAAAAATTCCTAACCGGAGACGAGCCGCTGAAAAAAACTCTGTTATCTTAGGGGGCACAATCCAGGATTTTGGCGATGCGCCTGTAGCGTCGTGACGGAATCGCGAGTGCTGTTCGGGAGCAGTCCGTGGACTTGCCCACCAACAGTGACCGCAACAGGGGGCGTTTTTCGGTAAGTTTGCTAACCTCACTGGCAACATTACATAACGAAATTTGGGTGATACCTCATGGCAGCAAGCGACGACTTCAAACAACTCATCCGGGCAGGTAATGTCGCTGAGGCGCTCCAGCTTGCCTTTACCGAGGCGATCGAGCTAACTATCACCACCCGGCTGACACCGGACGATGCGGTGGATGCCACCAGTCCCATGCCCCAACTCCAAACCCGGATTGATCTCCTAGCCGGGACCGTTACCACAGACGTTAGTCCCGATGTCTGCACCCATGAGAACTATGCGGCCCTAGGGCCGATCCATAGCGATCAGGTGCGGGAAGGCTGTCAAGTCATTCAGGATAACCTGGCGAATCTGCAAAGCTTCCTGAGTACCTGGATCGATGTGTTTGGGAAATCGGGTAACCTGCCGACGGCCACCAGTATGGCGGGGATAGCCCCACCCCCTGCCGCGATCGTCGAACCCACACCCGTTGCCGAAACCCCTACCCCCCCTAGCGCGCTCGCCCCTGAAGCGGCAGCCGGTCTAGGCGTAGCAGCGATCGTCCCCTCCCTGATCGACACCCCCTTACCCGAACCC
>NZ_JBRCAD010000165.1:0-18603 GCF_053493415.1 Trichothermofontia sp.
CCGCCCAGGGATTCATGAAGTTTTGTAAATTAAGCTGTCAATCCGGTGGATGGGACCGCGACTTTTGGAAAACTTATGTTACTTTAGGAATAAGCATCCGCAAGCATTGAATGCACGAAAACCTGTTCAGGTTCAGTCCAGGATCAATGCCCTGCACAAGCCTCATGCAATGCCACTACTGGTAAGTCACTACTGGTAACGTTGTGTTAGGTGGAGGGTATTGGACAGAGTGCTCCACCGATGTGGGATATTTGTCGTCTCAACGGTTAGGACCCCTGACACGCTTCAGGTTAAGTGGTGCATTCTAGCTGCTTGGCGACGGTATTTGTCCGATCGCAGTTGGCGGTTGAGTTTGCTTGATCAACTGATAACGGAGTCTTTAGGGATTTCGTTAGTAGCTTCATGGCGGCGTTGGCCCAATCGCAGGGATTCCTTGGGTGGGGGTGATGGCGCGGGTGAGGGGTTGGCTCCGTTAGGAGATCGGCCTGGTTTTTTATGCTCATTTTTCTACTTTCATTTTTCTACTTATTGATTACTCTATTGCCGTATTCTGTCCTATGTTTTATGACTCGATGCCCATGCTGATCCTGGCCCTGGCCACAGGCTATTTGTTAGCTGTTTACCTTATCTTGAAACTAGGCGCACACCATTACCGCAGCCGACGGTTTTCTAAAGAGGTAGCCGCTGGTGAGATTGTGCAACCCCTATCGGCATCGCCTGCCCGGGGCTGGTCCTGGCGATCGGTTGCCCTGATGCTCAGGCCCAGCCGTCGGCGCAACTAGTGGGGCCTCAATCTAGCCCAGTAACCCAATCTGGTTAGATACGACCCTGGGTAGGGTAACGGCTGTAACGGGGGGAACTCTGCCCAACCAACGGCGGGCTGCTTGGCCAAAGGCATGGGCATCTCCACTGACACAGAAGCGGGTGGGGCGGGCGGGGTGCGTGCTGGCTAGCCCCAAGGCATCCAACTCTTGGGCCGCCGCCGCTACCAGGGATTGGGCCGGATCGATCAACTGCACTGATGGCGGTAGGATCTGGCGTAGGATCGGCTCTAGCAACGGATAGTGGGTACACCCATAAATTAGGCCATCGATCTGGTGGGCCAGGAGTGGGGCAAGATACTGTTGGGCAACCTGGTAGGTTTCGGGGGCGTCTAGGCGGTTCTGTTCAATTAGGGGGACGAACTCCGGACAGCCGATTTCCCAAACCTGGGCACTGGGGTCTGCTTCGCGAATGGCTTGGCCGTAGGCTCCACTGGCCGCCGTCGCTGGTGTGGCAATCACCCCAATCCGCTTGGCCCGTTGGACGGCTGCCCGTGCCCCTGGCAGGATTAACCCCAATATGGGCCAATCAAACTCCGTCTGTACAGCCTCTAGGGCCAGGGCTGAGCTGGTGTTACAGGCCATAATCACCATTTTGACCTGTTGGCTTTGCATCCAGGTCAGAATTTCCCGGACAAACTGGAGAATTTCGCCTGGACTGCGGGTGCCGTAGGGCAGACGGGCCGTATCGGCAAAATAGAGCACGGACTCCTGGGGCAGTTGGCGCTGGATTTCCCGCAGAACGGTCAACCCCCCCAAGCCACTATCGAAAATACCAATCCGAGCCGCAGGCCGATGAGTCGTAGCCGCGTTTTCGGCTAGGTGTAATGACAAGGGTGTGTTTGGCACTGAAGTCGCCCCTTGCGGGTGGGGGCGGCAATGGGATGAAGGATTCCTCACAAACCAACACTCTATTTAGTAGTAAAGGACAGACTCAACGTCAGCGAGTGCAGATGAGTCTGGATACTGTATCCTACCGCAACCGCTTTGGGGAAGGGAATCTTGGGGTATGGTCAGGCGGTGGGGGTGCTGATGGCACCATTAAGCGTTAGGTTTAAGGAGTAAATGAGCCAAATCGCTAATTATCATTACCGAACGCGGCATGGATTGCATACAGGTGACGGGGATTCGCGGGTACGGGTATACGGGTTTTTTCGCGGCAGAGCAGATGCTAGGGCAGTGGTTTGAGGTGGATGTGAGTCTCTGGCTAGATTTGACGATCGCTGCCCAAAGCGATCGTCTGGAGGACACCCTCAACTATGCCCAGGTCGTTGCCATTGTGCAGGAATTATTACAAACTGCTCGTTTTCAGCTACTAGAGCGCCTAGTGACGACGATCGCGGCGGCCCTGTTGGCGTATGACGATCGGGTTCAATCGGTACAGGTGCGGTTGACAAAACTGACCCCACCTATCCCCAATTTTTCAGGTCAAGTCACACTGGAAATTCAACGACAGCGACAGTAGCCCGCCGTAGCGATAGAGTAAGGGCGGATCATGGGGACAGCAGGATGACTTGGAATGTAGGACATACCCTCCACGGTGATCGCTACACGATCGAGCGCCCCTTGGGTATTGGGGGCTTTGGCATCACCTATCTGGCACGGGATACCCATGGTCGCCAGGTGGTGATTAAAACCCTCAAAGACAGTCTGCGCAACGAGAAGGACTTTGCCCATCGGTGCGATCGTTTTCGGGATGAAGCCTTGCGGCTAGCCCTGTGCCGCCACCCCCACATTGTCCAGATCGAAAATGCCTTTCAAGAGGGGGAGCTTCCCTGCATTGTGATGGAGTATGTCGCGGGCCAAACCCTGTGGGAGTGGGTGGAGGAGCGGGGTGCCCTATCGGAAGCGGAGGGGTTAGGCTACATTCGCCAGATTGGCAGCGCCCTCAGCACGATTCACGAGAAGGGGTTATTGCACCGGGATATCCAACCCCAGAACATTATGATGCGGCAACTGGCCGACTCACCCCCAGCGGCCCCCCTTTACGAAGCGGTTCTGATTGACTTTGGGTTGGCGCGGGAGTTTATCCCAGATACCAGTCAGGCGTATACGCTGGTGATGACCCACGGCTTTGCCCCGGTTGAACAATATATTCGGGAGGCGTTGCGCGGTGAATTTTCCGATGTGTATGCCCTCGCCGCCACCTTGTATTACGTGCTAACGCGGGAAATCCCAATTTCAGCCCATGCCCGTGCGGCCAAAGCTTCCCTGAAACCCCCTCAACGCTTCAACCCCCGTATTAGCGAGGCCACCAATGCCGCGATCGTGCAGGGGATGGCGATGCAGGCGAGCGATCGTCCCCAAACCGTGCGGGACTGGCTGGGCCAATTACCCGACCTCCCTATGCCAGACCCGGCTTCCTCGCCTGATCCTGGGAATGCCCCACCGCTGTCCCCGCCGCCTGTGTCAGGTAACCGTCCGGATTCGACCCCGGCGATCGTCGCTGTTCCTACCATTCCCCCCCTATCCACCTTAGAATCGGTTCCCCTGATCTCGTCCACGGGCATTGACTATGGTCCGCTGCGAGAGCAACTGGCGGCACAACAGTGGCAGTGGGCCGATGCTGAAACGGCGGGGTTAATGCTCAAAATTATGGGGCGGCAGGCTGCCGGTTGGTTACGGCTGGAGGATTTGCAACAGTTTCCCGCAGCAGATCTACGGACGATCGATCAGCTTTGGTATAACGGCAGTGGCGGACGGTTTGGGTTTTGCGTCCAGCAGCAAATCTGGCACACCCTAGTGGGTAGCCCCTATGCGGCCTTGGATGCCTGGTATGCCTTTGGCGATCGCGTGGGCTGGTCCCTCCAATCCCTCTGGTTGGACTGGCGTCACCTGAGCTTCGATCCAGAAACCGCCCCCCCTGGCCATCTACCCCATCTGCCCATACATTGGGTCATTGCGGTGGCCGCTTTGCTCCAGCGTCAGGATTTCCTGGGGGAGGGAACCCACGAACCGGGGTAACGAATCACACAAGAAAAATTAAGCCGATCTGCCATTTTATTCAGAGTTGCGCGAACATCTGTTAGGTTTGAGGAAAATCTTGGCAAAGGGTGTATTAACCAGCCGTGTCTGTGTCATTCCAACTGGTTCATACGTTAACAGGGCATACGGACTGGGTGCGCAATCTGGCGTTTAGTCCAGACGGCAGAATTCTTGCAAGTGTCGGTTGGGATGCCAGTGTACGGCTCTGGCGTACCCAAGACGGGTGTCTCCTGCATACGTTGAGTCACCACACCGATGCCGTCTCGGCGATCGCCTTTTCCCCCGACGGGAAAACCCTGGCCACGGGCAGTAAGGACAAAACGATTAAACTCTGGCAACCCGAAGGGGATTGTCTGCGGGTTAAGACCCTGACCGGGCATGGGGATTGGGTGTTGGCAGTGGCCTTTAGTCCGGATGGGCAATGGTTAGCCAGTACGGGCCGCGATCGCCGTATTTGCCTATGGCAGCTACCCACCGGGCACTTGCGTGGCCAGTTCGAGGGGCATACTGAGTGGGTCTTTTCTCTTGTTTTCAGCCCCGATAGCCATACCCTATTCAGCGGTAGTTGGGATAAAACGATTCGCCTGTGGCGGGTCCCCACGGGGGAGTTACTGCGGACGTTGGAGGGGCATACGAAATGGGTTTGGTCCCTGGCCTTGAGTCCGGATGGTCAAACCCTCGCCAGTGGCAGTGCGGATAACACCATTCGTCTATGGCGGCTGAATGTGGAACTGAATGATGCAGAAACGGTGCGGATCTTGTCTGGCCATAGTGATTGGGTGCTGTGTGTCGCCTTCAGTATTGATGGTGAATTCCTTGCCAGTGGTAGCGCTGATCGCACCTGTGCCCTTTGGCAGGCTGGACACTCCCGCCAAGAGCCAGAGACCCAGATCTGGCAAGCGGGGAAGGATCGGCTGGTACAACTTTTGCGGGGACACACGGAGACGGTTTTGGGGGTGGCGTTTTGTCCGAAAGGTCACTGGTTGGCCACCAGCAGTGGGGATACTACGATTAAACTGTGGCAGTAATCATGGCTAGCAGGATGGGATCACTGGCAATGGGAACCCAAGAATTTTTGACTGGAGAGAGGCCCTTGCCATCTCAGCCAGCCCCCCCCCGGTTACTTCCCCTGCCTCCCTGGCTAAAACGTCCGATCGGTCGGGCTAGTGAACTTTCGACGGTGCAGCGCATCATCAAGCAGCGTCAGATCTACACCATCTGCGAGGAGGGCCGGTGTCCGAATCGGGGCGAGTGCTATGCCCAGAAGACCGCCACTTTTTTATTAATGGGACCGACCTGTACCCGTGCCTGTGCGTTTTGCCAGGTGGATAAGGGTCATGCGCCCATGCCCCTGGATGGGGATGAACCCCACAAAATTGCGGAAGCCGTTGAGCTTTTGGGACTTCAGTATGTGGTGCTGACGGCGGTGGCGCGGGATGATTTGCCCGATCAGGGGGCGAGTCACTTTGTGGCCACCATGACAGCGATTCGTGCCCTGAATCCCCAGACCCAAATTGAGGTCCTAACACCGGATTTCTGGGGGGGGCATAGGGATCGCACCCAAGCGGCAGCAGCCCAAGCGGAGCGGGTGCAAACGGTGGTGATGGCCCAACCAGCTTGCTATAACCACAATATTGAAACCGTGCGTCGGCTCCAGGGACCGGTGCGCCGGGGAGCCAGTTACGATCGCTCTCTGCGGGTTCTATCTCTGGTTAAAGAGATGGCCCCTGGTATGCCCACCAAATCGGGCCTGATGTTGGGGCATGGGGAAACGGAGGCTGAAATTATTGAAGCCATGCAGGACTTACGGACGGTGGGCTGCGATCGCTTGACCCTGGGGCAATATTTGCAGCCTTCTCTCGCTCATTTGCCGGTGCAGCGGTATTGGACACCGGATGAGTTTGAGCGGTTGGGGGTGATTGCCCGTGGGTTGGGGTTTAGTTCGGTGCGATCGGGGCCGTTGGTGCGGAGTTCGTACCATTCAGGGGAAAGTGGGTGAAGGTTGGGTGCTTTGGGGGAACCACAAAGGCACAAAGGGCACAAAGTTAGCACAAAGCCTTAGTGTCCCTTCGTGTTCTTAGTGGCTTGGTGGTTTAAAGAACGACTAGGGAGGGCTGAGCTGATTGAAGGTTAAGTGGGGGTTGGCGCGATCGCTGGTCATGCTAACCCAAGCGAGTCCTTGGCGAGTCCCGATCCAGAGTTTCTTGCCCCCCACGTCAGGGGTGATGCTCAAAATATGGCTGGAGGGAAGATCACGGATCTGGCTGACGATCGCGCCATTATAAGGATTGACCTCGAACAGGCCATTGGTCGTCCCCACCCAAAGATTCTGGTTGCTGCCATTAAAACCGATCGCGGTCACATTGCGGTTGCGGAAGGCCGTGACCGATCGCACGACCTCGCCGGTTTTGTAGTCCATTTCCAGCAGGGCACTTGGTGTTCCCACCCAGAGAACCTGCTTGGGGCTGAGGCCGATCGCCTGGACGGTACTTCCCGGTAAATTGCCCACCCGTTGTAGGATATAGGCATTGGCGGTGTTGACCTTGACCAACCCTTCGAGGGTACCCACCCAGAGGTTGCGATCGGGATCGAGGCTGAGGGCATTGGCGCTGACCCCGGGGAGAACTTGCAGTGTCGTCATCAGGAGACCCCGATCAGGGCTGATCATACTGAGGCCGCGATCGCTACCCACCCAGAGGAAGCCACGGTGATCGATGAGCAGGGAAAGCACCCGATTGGAGGGCATGAAAAAATTCTGCGCTGTAATTTCCTGCGATCGGGGGTCAATCCGCTTCAACCCGTCGTAGGTTCCCACCCAGAGGCGACCCACTTTGTCTTGCACCAGGGCACCGATCGTGACATTGGGCAGATGAATTCGCGCATAGATCTGGCCAGTTTGCGGACTAATTTTGGCTAACCCCTGCCAGGAAGCGACCCAGAGGCCCCCCCGGTGTGGATCGGGATAAAGGGCACTAATGCGGCGATCGACCCCCAGGGACTCCGGTTCCAAACGCAACCGTTCCGGCGGCAGGGGATCAATGCCGGGTGGCGGCGGGGCCGGGGTAAAAATAGTGGTGGATTCCACCTGCTTGTTGAAGGGATTGGGCGTGACCGGAGGGGCTGTGCTGGGTCGCCGCTCGCGCACCTGAGCTAGAACCGCTGGCGGTAGGATGAGGCTGAGCAGGGCCAGCAAGGGGACTAGACGAAACCAAGGGGCAGGGCGCATGATCGTTTCTCGGCAACTCTTCTCTTCTGCCCCAAAGTATTGCCGTAAAGGCACAATTCGTCAAATTTTTCAAGTTGAGGGGCCAATCGACACGATCGCTCACCTGGCACCTTTAGCAGATTGCGTGACATATTTCGCATAAAAATTGACAAAAATTAAAATTTCATTGGACAGGTACATATAAAATTGAGCGGGCAATCAGGCTGCTTGAAAATAAATCAAACTTATTCACTGGCTTGAAAAAACTAAACTTTTCAGAATGCCATTACTGATATTCTTAATACTGGACAGCTTAACAACAGCGAAATTTTCTTGACCTGGTAGAAGCTGGTATTCCGTTTTGCATCGATACTAAGCCATTCAAGGCGATTGCCCTGGAATGCTTGGCAGAGGGGATGGGATCAAGGGAACGCTTATCAGATAAGCGCTGCTTTTGTCTGTCATCACGCCATCGGATATCGATCACAAGAGGGGGCAGGTCCATTTTGTCACCTGACACCTTGAACCTGAAGTCGCACTATTCGCAGGAAAGGAACTTATGTCTTACGCGCAAACGAAAACTTCGTCCAAATCCGGCTATCAAGCGGGGGTGAAGGACTACAAACTGACCTACTACACACCGGACTACACCCCGAAGGACACGGATGTTCTGGCTGCTTTCCGGGTAACACCCCAACCCGGTGTCCCCCCTGAAGAAGCGGGTGCAGCCGTGGCGGCGGAATCCTCCACCGGGACCTGGACCACCGTTTGGACGGACCTACTGACCGACCTCGATCGCTACAAGGGCCGTTGCTACGACGTTGAGCCTGTTCCTGGCGAAGATAACCAATACTTCTGCTACGTGGCCTACCCCCTCGACCTGTTTGAAGAAGGGTCGGTCACCAACATGCTGACCTCGATCGTGGGGAACGTATTCGGGTTCAAAGCCCTGCGTGCCCTGCGGTTGGAAGACCTGCGGATTCCCATCGCCTACCTGAAGACTTTCCAAGGCCCGCCCCACGGCATTCAGGTGGAACGCGATAAGTTGAACAAGTATGGTCGCCCCCTGTTGGGTTGTACGATTAAGCCTAAGCTCGGTCTGTCAGCGAAGAACTACGGTCGGGCTGTGTACGAATGTCTGCGCGGTGGTCTGGACTTCACCAAGGACGACGAAAACATCAACTCCCAGCCCTTCATGCGCTGGCGCGATCGCTTCCTGTTTGTGCAAGAAGCCATCGAAAAGGCCCAGGCTGAGACCGGGGAAATCAAGGGCCACTACCTGAACGTGACGGCTCCCACCTGCGAAGAAATGCTGAAACGGGCCGAATTTGCCAAGGAAATTGGCACCCCGATCATCATGCACGACTTCCTAACCGGTGGTTTTACAGCCAACACCACCCTGGCCCGCTACTGCCGCGACAACGGCCTGCTGCTCCACATCCACCGGGCGATGCACGCGGTGATCGACCGTCAGCGCAACCACGGGATTCACTTCCGCGTGTTGGCCAAGTGCCTGCGGATGTCCGGTGGTGACCACCTCCACTCCGGGACCGTCGTCGGTAAGCTGGAAGGGGAAAAGGGCATCACGATGGGGTTTGTGGACCTGATGCGTGAAGATCACATCGAAGCCGATCGCGCCCGCGGCATCTTCTTCACCCAAGATTGGGCCTCCATGCCCGGTGTGATGCCCGTGGCCTCCGGTGGGATTCACGTGTGGCACATGCCCGCCCTAGTGGAAATCTTTGGCGATGACTCCTGCCTGCAATTTGGCGGTGGGACCCTCGGCCACCCCTGGGGGAACGCACCCGGTGCGACCGCGAACCGCGTTGCCCTGGAAGCCTGTATCCAGGCCCGGAACGAAGGCCGCAACCTCTTCCGCGAAGGCGGTGATGTCATCCGCGAAGCCGCCAAGTGGTCGCCGGAACTGGCCGTCGCTTGCGAACTGTGGAAGGAAATCAAGTTCGAGTTCGAGGCAATGGACACGCTGTAAGCCTGAATGCAGAACGGTGGGGGATGAGGCATTTATACTCACCCTTCACCAAACGTTCTTCATGCTTATGGGGTGGGGACTATGAACTTAAAGCAAATTGCCAAAGATACGGCGAAGGTTCTGATGAGCTATCTGACCTATCAAGCCGTGCGCACGGTGATTGCCCAGTTGAGTGAAACCAACCCGCCCCAAGCCATCTGGCTCAGCCACTTTTCAGCGACGGACAAGATTCAGGATGGGGAAGCTTACCTGCGGGAGTTGGGACAGGCCAACCAGGAACTCGCGCTGCGAATTATGACGCTGCGTGCCCATCTGGCGGAGGAAGTTGCCAGTTTTCTGCCGGAAATGGTGCAAACCGGTATCCAGCAGTCGAATATGGAGCATCGCCGCCAGTTCCTTGAACGGATTACCCAGTTAGCCCCGCAAACCACCAGTTCCCATCCGGAAGCCGCCGATGACTCGGACACCAGCTCCGCCCCTAACGCTGAGGGGTAATCTTGGTGGAATCCGGCCCAGTGCATCATTTTTGTTTGTTTTTTAGTTTTCAGATTTCGGGAGTTATCGAACATTATGCAAACGCTACCTAAAGAGCGCCGCTACGAAACCCTGTCCTATCTGCCCCCCCTGTCGGATGCGCAAATGACGCGCCAGATCCAGTACATTCTGGAGCAGGGCTATATTCCAGCGGTGGAATTCAGTGAGACCTCGGAACCCAAGGAACACTACTGGACGATGTGGAAGCTGCCCCTGTTCGGTGCCCGCTCTACTGACGAAGTGCTGTCAGAAATTCGGGCTTGCCGGACGGAATATTCCCACTGCTATGTCCGGGTGGTCGGTTTTGACAATATCAAGCAGTGCCAAGTGCTGAGCTTTATTGTCCACAAGCCGAATCAAAGCCGCTACTAATCGCTGTCACTAACGCGATTCCACCGCAATCGTCATAGATCGCGCCAGTAGTCCGTTTTTAATGGGGTAGGTTGGGGCAAATCCAGTGCAACCCAACAAGTTCAGCGATCGTGTTGGGTCTTGCAAGCCAACCTACCAGTCCTCCGCGCACGATCGTCATCTCAGTCGATCGAAACGTTGTGCAGTGGGGTAGGCATCCTGCCTGCCCGTGAAGTAGCTGGGACAGCTATCCTGCATTTAGACAGCCGGGACGGCTACTCCATGTTTAAGGGGCGATTGACTGAATCTTGATCATGAAGATCGGTTGACAGAGCTTGCGGTTGACGTTTTGCGTATTGCCACAAGGGCAGGGCACAGACAAGGTTTGCGATCGGGTGACCGATGCGCGATCGGGTCTCCCCGTCTTTGTGGCTTTTTAATTTAAAGATTGCTGGTGTTGTTTAGAGCTTGTGCAACTGTGGATACCCGCTATCAAATTCCACCCCGGTTTCTTGAAAAACTGGCCATTCATATCACTAAGAATTTCCTGGACTTGCCAGGAGTGCGAGTGCCCCTCATTTTGGGGATTCATGGCCCCAAGGGGGAAGGCAAATCCTTCCAGTGTGCGCTGGTGTTTGAGCGGATGCAGGTGGAGGTTGTCCATATCTCGGCAGGGGAACTGGAAAGCCCCGATGCGGGTGATCCATCCCGGTTGATCCGCCTGCGTTACCGGGAGGCGGCAGAGCTAGCGCGGGTGCGGGGGCGGATGTGTGTGTTGATGATCAATGACCTGGATGCGGGAGCCGGACGCTTTGATCAGGCCACCCAATACACCGTCAATACCCAACTGGTCAATGCCACGTTGATGAACATTGCCGACAATCCCACCAATGTGCAATTGCCCGGTAGCTATGACAGTAAGCCGATCCAGCGGATTCCGATTATTGTCACTGGCAACGACTTCTCAACGCTCTACGCTCCCCTCGTGCGCGATGGCCGGATGGAGAAATTCTACTGGCATCCGCTGTTGGAAGAACGGCTGACGATCGTCCAGGGAATTTTCCGTGAGGACGGCCTCAGCACCTCGGAAATTGCCCGTCTGGTGGAATGTTTTCCCGATCAGGCGATCGACTTTTTCAGCACACTCCGGGCACGGGCCTACGATGAACAGGTACGTCACTTTATCCATCAGGTCGGCATTGAACACGTCTCCCTGGCGGTGATGAACAGTGCCAGTAGTCCCCCCGTTTTTGCCCAACCCCAGTTCAGCTTCTTCCAACTCAAGGAGTGGGGCTGTGTTTTACTGGAGGAACAAAAGCGGGTGCGGCAGCGCGGCTTATTGACGGAATATCTTTAAGAATTCTCAGGAGATCGCCAATGGCACCTAGGATAGCCGTCTTGGCTTGTCTCAGGGGCAGGCAGGATACTTGCAGGGGCAGGCAGGATGCCTACCCCACAAGAGTTTTTCGGGCGTGTAGTGTCTTCAACGGAGAATCGACGGACTCTTTTTAGGGCGTATCTGGCTGGGCTGGTTTTTGATGCCCGTGGGTGGGGCAGGGGGGAGCCGACAGGGAGCGATCGAGCCAGCCGACGGCTTGTTGTAACCGGGGCAGGGCTTCCTGGGGTTGTTGTTTGAGTAAATAAACCAGGGCGGTGGCCGCTTGTTCGAGCGATCGTGCATTCCGGTTGGCCTTAAGCTGGTGCCAGTCCTGAGGACCGATCGCCAGCCGCTCTGCTAGAATTTGGGCCAACTCTAGGGTACTGAGATCGGCGATCGCGGGATGATGTTGGGTCGAGCGCAACGCTGGTGTTGGCGTAAACGTTTGGGCAGGATGGGACATAGGGCGTAAACTGGTTAACCACACTCGCACATTTTCCTATTATCCAGCTTCCCACCCGTTCCGGTTACCGCGATCTGGAGCAACCCGTTAACCCTGGTATGCTCAACCGCATGGATTTAATCACACCCTTGCTTGTTAGTTGTTGATATGCCACCGTTCCCAGAAGCTACCCCCACACCTGAAGATGAGCGCCAGGAAAGCTCCCAGTTAGATTCCCCCGCGCAGCATCCGCCGCCGAAGCCTTTACCCCATGCAGAGGAGACGGATACCGATGCCTTTGAGCGTATTTTGGGGGATCTGGAAAGTAGCTTTCAAAGCTTAAAGGAACGCTATCAGCAAATTAAACAGGATCAGGCGCAACAAGCTATCCTCCAACAACGCCTAGACGCGATCGAATTTGAATTACAAACAGCCCAATCCCAAATCCAGATTACGGAACTCAAAAAGGAAGCCCAACAAATTCTGCGCCAACTGGAAGCCCTCTCCGTCAATCTAGAGAGTCGGCTGATCAACTGGGAAAGTCTTCGGGAAGTGTTTTGGCAAGCCGTTCGATTCGCTGGTTTGGGGATTGTGGTGGGTTGGGTATTGCGATCGTGTGTCGGTTAACCATTAAGATGAACTCAACTGAAAAATGCGTGGTATAGCTAGTTTTAGTACCTCGTCCTTCCTTGAGACAACGTTGAGGGAGTGCAGATAATGATAAGCTAAACAGCTAAGCACGCATTTCTCATAGAGCAACGATTATCAAACAATCCGTTGCAGCGCAACTGACACTCCTGTACTGCTATCAAAACTTGATGTGTTACTTGTTACAAAAGCAGTCTTATTGACTATTCTCTCAAGACTGTTACTGCAACGATGCTCTAGGTGACTTAGGCTTAGGCGACACGCAGATGCTGTACTGATCTTCAGGGTACTTATCCTGTAACCGTAAGCTTTTGACATATTCGTCTAAACTTCCGTATTGCATAATCATTTCTCTATAATCTTCCAATAAATTTATCCAAATGACTTCACCAGTTGCTTTGTTGGTAATTTTTACACCAAATTCCATAATCAATACTCTCTTTCAAACAACCTTAAGCAAGCAATTGCTACATCTAAGAAACTGAAATAATATATAGCTAAGCTTGAATAGGCTAAGCTTGCAGAACATACCTCAATTCTAGCATGAATTTGCGCCTTGCCTATTGGCACCCGTGACTTCTGGACAATATCGCGAGCGATCGCTCAATGCCAAAACCTACCCTAAGGGGCTTTGTGTGCCTCCGTATAAATTCTTAGTATCGCAGGCATTTACCGTTCAGCCCGCTTACCTTGCTCATGGCATCAATTCTAGCCCAATCGGTTCTGGAGGTATTGTTCATAGCGTCTGTGTTGATAGGTCAGTGCCTTACCTAAGGAGAGGATACCTCTCTAGTACAACTATACGACTGATGACCGGCTCTATAGCTCATCAACCTTACAAAAATATGTTATTATCAGTTCGGAGGCTTTGGAGTGCTTGTAACTTCATAGCCTTTTTAATTTTAAAGCTTGTCTTCCTTGGCCCGTAAATCCGTAATCACGGCAAAACTCCACACAGGATAATTCGGATTTCCGTTAACTTCCTGAATAGCACGATACTGAAGGCTGAGTAATTGTTCAGTTAAATCATCTAAATCCGGTCGCTTTGGCTCTGTCATACCCTCAAAACGCACATTCCAAGAAGTAATATAGGCAGCAAAATCAAATGCTGGAAGTTGTTCTGCCAATCGATAGGTCTTTCTCTTTAAAAGTTTCTTGGCTTTTAACTCACGACTAACGGTACTATAACGCATACCAAAATAGTGTTTTTCTGCTTCCTGCAAAGCCTTGACTAAATTCCAGAGATCGCGATCCTTTACAGCCACACCCGCAAGCACCTCATCAGGAGATTCTCGGTGATCTTGACCACTTTCATCCACAAATAAAAAATATGCCATTTAATCACCTAAAGCGATAGATCACTTTGACTCCAGGTTCTCAATTCTGTCGCACACTATACTTCAAGACTGCTAATGCTGCATGATGTCCTGATCGCCCTCCCCCACTCCCCCGCCAACACCACGGAATCTATAGTTCATCTAAAGCTTAGTGAGGGCAACCCGTCGCGCTCTTTAAGATAAAGGCAGACAGCGATCGCACCTCGCGATCGTTGCCCTTTCACTTGTTTAAGGAGGCTCGGTATGGTAGCTGAGGCAAAACCCATCGTCGAAGAACATACCCTAGACCGGGACTGTACCACCCTGTCCCGCCACGTCCTCCAGCAAATGCAAAGCTTTTCCGCCGATGCCCAGGACCTCAGCGCCCTCATGGGCCGGATTGGGTTAGCCGCCAAATTGATTGCCCGTCGCCTCAGTCGGGCCGGGTTGATGGAAAACGCCCTGGGGTTTACCGGCGATGTCAACGTCCAGGGCGAGTCGGTGAAAAAGATGGACGTGTACGCCAATGAGGTGTTTATCGCCGTCTTCAAGCAAAGTGGCCTCGTCTGTCGGCTGGCTTCCGAAGAAATGGAGCAGCCCTACTATATTCCCGAAAACTGCCCGATCGGTCGCCATACCCTCGTCTATGACCCGATCGACGGCTCCTCCAACGTCGATATTGACCTGAACGTGGGATCAATCTTTGCCGTGCGCCAGCAGGAAGGACTCGATGAAGACGGCACCGCCCAGGATTTATTACAACCCGGGCGCAAACAAATCGCCGCTGGCTATGTCCTCTATGGTCCCAGCACCCAGCTTGTTTACACGATCGGCAAAGGTGTCCATCTCTTCACCCTCGACCCCAGCCTGGGCGAATTCATCCTGTCAGCGGAAAACATTCGCGTCCCCGAACATGGTCCCGTCTATAGCGCCAACGAAGGCAACTTCTGGCAATGGCAGGAACCCATTCGCGACTACATTCGCTATGTTCACCGCCACGAGGGCTATACTGCCCGCTATAGTGGTGCCCTTGTTGCCGATATCCACCGGATTCTGATGCAGGGTGGGGTTTTCCTCTACCCCGGCACCGTGAAAAAGCCCGAAGGTAAATTGCGCCTCCTGTACGAATCGGCTCCCCTTGCGTTTGTGATCGAGCAGGCGGGCGGACGGGCCAGCACGGGCAGTCAGGAAATCATGGACGTAATCCCCGATCGCCTCCACCAACGCACCCCCCTAATTATTGGTAGCCCCGACAACGTTGCCCTAGTTGAATCCTTTATTCAAGAACGTCAGCGGGAAGCCGCGATCGATTTGGCGATCAAAACCTAACGGCCCCAATGGGTTCCGTAGGGGCGGGTTGCGCCCAAATCTTGTCGGGAAACCAACACGATCGATAAACCCACCCAAATCCTGCGATCGCGCCCAAATCCCGGCCCACGATCGCGGCAAAATGTTGGCAGGACGACAGACAACCCTAGGCCCTTTGCCCCAATACTCTCAAAGATCGCCTCACTTCCGCCGTGTTACCCACGAAACATCCTTATCCTGTGCCTATCCGGAGTTAACTCGCATCTATGGTCAGCTTACTTGAAAATCCCCTACGGGTTGGGTTGCAACAGGAGCGCACCCCCGATCCCGCCGTCCTCGTGATCTTTGGGGCCTCTGGTGACCTCACCCAGCGCAAACTGGTGCCTGCTCTCTATGCCCTCAAACAACAGCGTCGCCTCCCCCCCGAAACGACGATCGTTGGCTTTGCCCGCCGTGAGTGGAGCCATGACTATTTCCGGGAGCAAATGCGCGAGGGGATCGAACAGTTTTCCAGCGGGATTGGCAGCGAAGACCTGTGGCAGGATTTTGCACGGGGGTTGTACTACTGTGCTGGTGATATCGACAAACCGGAAAGCTATCAGAAACTTAAGGCATTCCTGAGCGAACTGGATGAGGAACGCCGCACCCGTGGCAATCGCGTTTTCTACCTGGCCGTTTCCCCCAAATTCTTCCCCGAAGCGATTCAACAATTGGGCAATGCCCAGATGCTCAGCGACCCCAGCAAGCAACGGCTGGTGATTGAAAAGCCCTTTGGTCGTGACCTGCGATCGGCCCAAGCCTTGAACCAGGTGGTCCGTCAAGTGTGCCGCGAAGATCAGGTCTATCGGATCGACCATTACCTGGGTAAAGAAACCGTCCAAAATCTGCTAGTCTTTCGCTTTGCCAACGCGATCTTTGAACCCCTGTGGAACCGCCAATTTGTCGATAATGTGCAAATTACTGTGGCGGAAACCGTGGGCGTCGAAGATCGGGCCGGGTATTACGAAAGTTCCGGTGCCCTGCGCGACATGGTGCAAAACCACCTGATGCAACTCTTCTGCCTCACGGCAATGGAACCCCCCAACGCCCTTGATGCCGACAGTATTCGCGGCGAAAAAGTCAAAGTCGTTCAGGCCACCCACTTGGCCGATATTCGCAACCTCGATCGCTGTGCTGTGCGCGGTCAATACGGAGCCGGGGTGATGCGCGGCCAATCGGTGAACGGCTATCGCCAGGAACCGGGCGTGAGTCAGGCGTCCATTACCCCCACCTATGTTGCCCTCAAGCTAATGATTGATAACTGGCGCTGGCAGGGGGTCCCCTTCTACCTGCGCACCGGCAAACGCCTGTCCAAAAAGGTGACTGAAATCGCGGTCCAGTTCCGGGAAGTTCCCGTCCTCATCTTCCAATCCGCCGCCCAGCAAGTGAACCCCAACGTCCTTGCCCTACGGATTCAGCCCAACGAAGGCATCTCCATGCGCTTTGAGGTGAAAATGCCAGGACCGGATCTGCGCACGCGATCGGTCGATATGGACTTCGGCTACGGCTCTGCCTTTGGGATTACCACCTCCGATGCCTACGATCGCCTCCTCCTGGACTGCATGATCGGCGACCAAACCCTGTTCACCCGTGCTGACGAAGTGGAAGCTGCCTGGGGGATGCTCACTCCCGTCCTCTCGGCTTGGGAAGCCCCCACCGATCCCAGCAAGATCCCCACCTACGAAGCCGGGACTTGGGGACCCGCTGCGGCAGAAGAACTGGTCAACCAGGATGGACGCCGCTGGCGACGGTTATGACATTTTGGGATGCGATCGTCACAATAAGGGTGGGATGAATTCAAAGTTCAAAATTCAAAGTTCAAAGTTCAAAACTCGAATTTCCCCCTCGCAGGCAAGACGCCTTATAGCCGTTGGGCAGGCGGGTGGACAAGCAGGTGGACGGGGGGAGTGGACAGGCGGGATGCCTATTTCCTGTTCCCGGTCTCCTATTCCCGGTTCTCTGCCTCCTAATTCCCGATTCCTGGTTGCGGCTCCGATTCCCTGTTCCCTATCCAATCACTTACCCCGTACCGTCCCATGATGACTACCACAACGACCCCCCTCATCTCCCTGCAAAATCCTAAGGATGTCTCCCTAGGAGAGATCGAAGCTGAACTGAGCAGTCTTTGGCAAAACTATGGCCCCAATGATGCTGGGGTGGGGATGCCGACCCGCGCGTCAACCTTTACGCTGATCATCTATGAACCCGATGCGACCCAGCAATTACTGGCGATGTTGGGCTACTACCAGGGTCCCCTGGATGGGATTACCGGACCCCGCACAGAAGCGGCCCTCCGACAGGCCCAAACGGACTATGGCTTAAAGGTGACGGGGCGCAGCGATCACGACACGCTGAATACGCTCTACCAAGCCTTCCTGAAGCAACAAACCCAAGCCGAGGGAGCCTCGAATGGTGTCACGCCGTCCCTGGGGGCTGACTTGAGTGCATCCGGCTTTGCTGATGCGATCGCGACCCAAAACCCTTGCCGCGTCATTGCCCTGTGTGTGCTGCCCGGTGAGGATGAGGGGGTGACGGCGCAGGTGTCGGCCTATTGCCCCATCCATAAGCAAAACCAGAGTTCTTTGATCTGCTGCGAATACATTACCCTGCGGGGGACAAAAACCGCCCTTGCCCGGAATAGTGCGTTGGTGACTTCACTGCTGATTGGTCAGTTGCCCAAGTTCCTCTGGTGGAAGGCCAGTCCCCAAGCTGATATGGAATTCTTCCAGGCCCTCGCGGAGGTTTGTGACTGCACCATTCTTGACTCCAGTAACTTTGATGAACCGGAGCCAGAAATCCTGCGCTTGCAACGTTTGGTTGAGGAGGGCACGTACATTGCGGATCTGAATTGGCGGCGGTTGGCAGCGTGGCAGGAACTGACTGCTGAAGCTTTTGATCCGCCGGAACGGCGGGCGGCCATCTATGAAGTCGATCGCGTCACGATTGACTATGAATACGGGAATCCGGCCCAAGCCTTGATGTATCTGGGTTGGTTGGCGAGTCGGCTCGGTTGGCAGCCAGTACGGGCTGTGCATGAAGGCGGTGACTACGACCTCAGGCGCGTCTATTTTGAATCCACGACCGGACGGGCGATCGAGGCCGAGTTAGCCGCCCTGCCCGTGGCTGATGTGGGGGAAGTGATCGGTGATCTGATCGATCTGCGCCTCGCTTCGACCAACCCCAATGCCGACTGTTGCACGATCCTCTGTTCGGAAACGATGGGCTGTATGCGCATGGAGTCGGGCGGCGGTGCCCAATCTGGCCGGATTCAGCAGGTGACGCCGCTGACGGATCAAAAAGCCGAAACCCTCTTGGGGCAGCAACTCCAACGCTGGGGGCGCGAATTGCTCTATGAAGAAAGCCTGGTGGTGACGGCGCAGATTATTCGTCTGTTCGAGACAGCTTAGTCTAACGTAACTGTGATGAAGGGACTCAACAGTTTGACCAGAAGTGTTGAAAGTTAGGTTAAGCGATGGAAAAAAAGGACAGAATGCAGTATTCTGTCCTCTAACAAATAAAAAATGATGTTCTATGATAGCCTCATTCCCGAAGCTTGTCAAATTGATCTTGAAGCAGCTTTGTCCGC
>NZ_JBRCAD010000166.1:0-16801 GCF_053493415.1 Trichothermofontia sp.
CCACTGATCCCAGCCCGTCGCCCCCTGGAATGCTGCCCCGGCGGTCTCGTGCTGCCTTCCCGATTTTTCCCCCTTCCTGCCCCTCACCCACAAAACTTGGCTGGAGAAGGACAATCTGTATCAAGAGCTACAAACAAGCGGAAACGGTACAGCTTAAGTATTGTTAAGCTTTCTTCCCCCGCAATTTTTTGCGACGGGATGAACCGGGGAACACCCGCAGCGGCGATTTTGGCTCCCTGGAAAGTGCTGGTCCTGACTAGCCATTGGCCTCTGCCCAACCCTATACTCACCCTCAACCGGAGTAAGGCACAAGATGAAACACTAAACTCCTAAAATTAAGGCAAGTTCAGTTGTATAAAGTTCAGTCACGCAAAGACCGCAAAAGGCTGGGAATGGCATGGGACCAGCCCTTTTCGCTAAACTAGAAAAGTTGTATTACGTTTATTAAACTAGCAAATCCATTCGGGCAAGTTTTGGCACAGCAGCATCCATTAGGGCGGGGAATATGGTGTTAATGCAGGATAAGTCGCTGGCGAGTGTCTTTCGCCAGATTAGTAGCAGTGTCTTCCCACCCGTTGTGGAAACCTATGAACGGGGTAAGACAATTTTTTTCCCCGGAGATCCGGCGGAACGGGTCTATTTCCTGCTGAAGGGCGCGGTGAAACTCTCCCGAGTTTATGAGGCGGGCGAGGAAATTACGGTGGCGCTCCTGCGGGAGAATAGCGTTTTTGGGGTGCTCTCGTTGCTGACGGGGCAACGGGCCGATCGCTTTTATCATGCGGTGGCCTTTACCCCGGTGGAACTCCTTTCGATCCCGATCGAGCAAATGGAAAAGGCGCTTCAGGAACATCCTGACCTCTCACTGGTCCTATTAAGGGGCCTCTCCTCGCGGATTCTGCAAACGGAAATGATGATCGAAACCCTGGCCCATCGGGATATGGGATCACGGCTAGTCAGCTTCCTCTTGATCCTCTGTCGCGATTTTGGGGTTCCTGGCATTGAGGGGGGGATCACGATCGATCTCAAACTCTCCCACCAGGCGATCGCCGAAGCGATCGGGTCCACACGGGTTACGGTCACCCGGCTCCTCGGCGATCTGCGGCAGGAACAAATGATCTCAATTCACAAGAAAAAAATCACGGTGCATAACCCCGTAGCCCTGAGCCAACAGTTCACCTAGGGCTGCGCAAATCCCGAAGTCTGCAACGTTCGTAGTCACGACTTCAGTCGTCATGGCCTAGAGCTACGCACGACGTTCACCAAGTTAACTGCATGAGTCTTATCAGACCGCGATCGCTGCGGGGTGTCTTGGGCAAGTTAGTTCCCGTAACAGGAACGACATGCCAGGGATCGCTTCTCTCGCTAGAGTAGTCTTAACCTTAGGACAATGGATCAATCCGTGGGATAGCCGTCCCGGCTGTATCTCGCCCCGTGGGATAACCATCCCGGCTGTTGCACCCACTGGTCCATTCTTGGGCCGGATGTCTAACCTACTGGGGCAGCTATCCGTCAAGACCCATCCATTGCTAATCTAAAATCTCGCATCAGGGAAGGGTAACGCAAACGTTCCCGCATCAATTTATGCTTGAAATCCTGGCTGTCCTTTCCGCTTCCGCAGCAGCGGGCATGAGGATTGCACTCCCACTGCTCATCATTGGCTTATTGTCCACCGACCTGTGGGAGCAGATTCCGCTGCTAGCGGGGATTCCCCCCCGACTGGTGATTGCGGTCCTAGTGAGTTGGTCCCTCTTTGAACTCCTGGCCTCTAAACAGTTCCTCGCCCGTCGGTTTCTGCAACTCACCCAGCTATTGTTTAGCCCGATCGTGGGGTACATCATGGGGGCCGGGGTCGCCATTGCCTTAGCCACGGATGAAACCCCCGCATGGCTCATCTGGCTGCTGGGGATTGTGGGGGGGCTGTTTGCCTTTGTCCTGCAACTGGTGATGTTGGGCTGGTCCTATCGCCGTCCTCACCTACCCCTGTGGGTCATCTTTGCCCAGGATATTCTGTGTGTAGCCCTGGTCTTGTTCGCGATCGATGCGCCGCACCAGGGGGGACTGATTGCGATGCTTCTGCTCTGGCTGGCGATTCGCACTTCCCAAGGTTGGCGACGTTGGTACCTTGCCCAAGCGGATAGCCGTCAATCCCGCGATCCCCGTCGTCATAAGCAGGACCCTGACTGAGGCCCGATATTGGGGCTGGCGATTGGGGTTGGCGATTAGGGCACTACAACAGGCCAACAAAATGCAAGGGTCCCTGACCGCTAATTAACTCAATGATCAGGGCAATAAAGCCAATCATGGCTAACCGACCATTCCACACTTCTGCGGCGGTTGTCATGCCCCACTGCCAACGCTCCTGCGGATAGAGTTTGGTTTCCTTGCCGGGATGGACAACATCGGCCAAGCTCCGGGGGGGGGCGGCCAACGATGACACCACTAAATCTTTGAGGGCCTCAATAAATAGCGGATGGGTATTCAAAGCCGGTACCCGCCGGAAGGTTTTTATCCCGGCTTCTTCGGCCACTTCGCGATACTCAATGTCAATTTCTTGCAGGGTTTCAATATGTTCCGACACGAAGCTAATGGGCACCACCAGCAGGGTTTCTACGCCCTGTTCCGCTAATGCCTGGATTGCATCTTCGGTATAGGGCTGGAGCCACTCCACTGGCCCGACCCGACTTTGATAGGCCAGGGTATGGGCATTGGGGAGGCCCAACTCGCGCATGATTAGCTCGGTGCAGTGTTCAATTTCTCGCTGGTAGGGATCACCGACTTCTTCCACGTAGCTGACGGGGACGCCGTGGGCGCTGAAGAAGATGTGGACGCGATCGGGATCGGGTAATTTGGCCAACTCCTGCCGGATTAAATCCGCCATTGCTTTGAGGTATCCCGGCTCCTGGTACCAGGAGGGAATGGCGGTATACCGGAGTCGTTGCAGGTTGGGGTGGCTCTCCCAGAGGCGCTCTAACAAACGGAAGCTGGAGCCAGTGGTGCTGATCGAGAATTGGGGATAGAGGGGCAAGATGACGAGTTCTTCGATCCGATCTTGTTCGATGCGGGCGATCGCTTCTTCGGTAAAGGGGTGCCAATAGCGCATCCCGATATACACCTGGGCATCTTGGCCCTGCTGCTGAAGTGCGGTTTGGAGGGCTTGGGCTTGCTGCTCGGTTACCTGGCGCAGGGGCGACCCACCCCCAATTTGGCGATAGTTGGCCTGGGACTTCTGGTAACGGAGGGTTGAGATCAACCAGGCGAGGGGTTTTTGCAACCAGGGCGAGGGTAAGCGAATAATTTCCGGATCGGAGAATAAGTTAAACAAAAAGGGGCGAACATCCTCAAGCCGCTCCGGCCCACCTAGATTCAGCAGCAGTACTCCAACCCGACCCATGTTCTGTGTCCTTAGCGAAAATGCCTGAGATTCCGTTACTGATTTTAACAATCACCTGATCGTATATTAACGTTTAATCTACGGGATCACGTCAGAACCCCTTGAATGCAGATAAGGGGGCCGGGAGGCCAGTCAGAGCGGTTCTGCCTCACCGGTATTGCTTGCCGCTTCCTTGCATGGGCATGTCCTGTTGCCCCAGCGTGACTCCTGCCGGGATGACCCGTCGCGACTTTTCGGCGCAGAGGCGGCGCGATGCTCCGGTGGAGACGCGGCATGAACGGGGCGATCGCCGGGAGGTAAGGACTTATGCTGCTAACAAGGGTACACCCAAGGCTTGTAAATCAATGATTTCAACATTTTGGGAATAGTGATCTAAGGTAATCGCAACAACTTTGCCTTCGCTGTCATAATCGACTGTTAAGTCATCAGTAATGGCATCGGTCATAGCAACAGCTTTGGTTGTTAACTCGATCGCGAGTGTGTCGGTTTCTGGGAAGTACTGAATTTTTATGATGGTTCTTGACCTCGTTGTTGTCGTTTGTAAAAGTTTCGTCGCGTTGCTCTTTGGCGGCGAGTTCGCGGTTGAGGGCATTGTTTTAGGGGCGATGGCTTTTAGGCTGAATAACGGTCATAAAGAAAAGCCAGTGGGGCAAAATCGTCGGGGCAAGCGCACGATCGCGAAGGAAAAGCTCTACAAATTTATCTACTCACGTATTAGGGTGACCAGCCACAGTCCAAACGATTTTTTAGGTGCTCGCCTTAGTCGGGTCCTCCCCAATCTTCGTAAGGCAGATAGCGATTTGCCAAGCCTCATCCACCAACAGCTTGGCATCCTTCTGCTGACACAGGGCATACTGCCAATAGCCATATCGGCCATCCGCATTGACCGCCGCAACCCAACGATCGGCAGCCGCCCGCTTCAAACCGCGCTGAAGGTCCCACCCCCTCGGCTCCAAGATCAGGTAACACGGTTGTTCCGTTTTGAACCGCACAATGAAATCGGGAATATAGTCATGGGTGCGGCCATCGCGGCCCAGGTAGGGAATCGCAAAATTTAACCCCTGATTTTTCACAAACGCAGTTCTTGCAGACGTTTAACCCGGCGAAACGGTTTAAGGTCAAGGTTCTTAAGCTCACCAGGACCCGATAGGAAGGAGCGTCCCTAGTTCTAGCATTCAAGAAGATATGCAGAAATCACGTTTAGATTCGCCATATTCGCCATATTCGCCATAATAGTACAAATGGTTGAAGTATGGACTGCTAGTTAGGCAGCTTGCGCCAACTAGGTGATTATGCTACTTTTATTCATCATGTGCGTTTTGAGTAACCTTGAACAGTGCTAAAGCATGATCCGCAGTTAGCTTTTGATTATTTGTCATTTGAGCATGGCCAATCATTAGTGGTACATGCAGATTGCTTTGAATGGCTAGGAAGGCTACCTGATAATAGCATTCATGCTATTGTTACTGATCCTCCTTATGGAGTTAAGGAGTATGACCTTGATCAACTCGATAAAAGGAAGAATGGGAAGGGAGGAGTTTGGAGAATACCGCCGTCATTTGATGGCAATATCCGTTCTCCGCTTCCACGCTTTACTGCCCTTAATGAAAAGGAAAGGGCCGATTTATATCTATTCTTTTTAGAATGGACAAAAGTGGTTATTCGTCCGCTTTGTCCGGGTAGTCACATATTTATTGCATCTAATACTTTCCTCTCGCAGTTAGTTTTTCAAGCACTGATAGATGGTGGGCTTGAATATAGGGGAACAGTTATTCGATTAGTCAGAACACTACGTGGAGGTGATCGGCCCAAGAACGCTGAGGAAGAATTTGATGATGTCTGTTCAATGCCTCGAGGTTGTTACGAGCCTTGGGGTATTTTTCGGAAGCCTCTTTTGAAGGGAATGAGAGTGAGTGATTGTCTTAAGAAATTTGGAACTGGAGGTCTAAGAAGGAAGCCTGATGGCAACCCATTTGAAGATGTGATTCCCAGTGAGCGTACTCCTCAAAGAGAGCGTAGAATTGTAGAACATCCCAGTCTGAAGCCGCAATCCTTTCTGAGAAAAATCGTTTATGCTTCTTTGCCTTTGGGCTGTGGAATTATTGTAGATCCTTTTATGGGATCAGGTTCTACAATCGCAGCAGCAGAAGCAGTCGGCTATAAAGGAATTGGCATTGAAAGGTACAAAAACTATTTTGATATCAGTAAAGCTGCTATCCCAAAATTGGTAGAACTACAGACGGAAGATGATCAGCTCTCCTTACAGATTTGATGGATCTTCATATACCCAGTTCTCTTTCATTTTGCTATAGCCTTTCTTATTAACACTTGCAGTAATGGTGCGTCGGCTAGTTGCAGAGCGACCAGAAAAGTTCCAATCTTCTTCCTCAAGTTGTGCTGCATAAACCGCCCTAAAAACAAAAGGTTTGGGATCAACTTTTTTAAGCTTGTCATTGGATGTATTACTGTCAAAGCAAAAAAACATAAGCCAAACTGACTCAGGATTATGGCCTTGCCAACCGCTAAGATGCCTAGAACTTTTGACCTCCAATCCGTGATTTGAATGCTGAACTGCATTGTCGGGAAAAGTATTTACTGGAATCAAATCTGGATGACCATTATGATATTGATTCTTAACTAGAGTGGAACAATATTTTGGAATACTCATATTTATAAACTCGCCCACAATACTACTAAAATTAGCAGGCATTAAAAAACTCTCTAAGCGCAACATTCCCTTTGCTCTGAGTTGTCCGTTTATAAAACCTATAAAGTCAATAAATTCACTCATGACTTGATAGACATGAATAGCTTCTAAGCCATAAGGTAGCTCACAATGGGTATTTAAAAAAGCTGGGTTGGCTGGAATTGGTGAACAAGCGCCCAGTTCCTTTTCTTCCTCTCTATCTGCCATTGATCTCGCTGGGATTTGATTCCAGTAGTTTCGCTGGGTGAATACCAAGTACTGTCGCAATTTTCTCAATATTAAGTGCAGAGATATTTCTCTCGCCTCTTTCGACAGAACCAACGTAAGTCCGGTGCAAATCCGCTAAATTAGCCAACTGCTCCTGACTTAGCCCCAGTTTTTTCCTATAAAACTTTATATTCGACCCAATAGTGATCAGGATGCTCGACATTTGGGCTAATTCTATTGATAATGATGCCTATACGTCTACACTCTATAAGTAGCATTTTCGTTATGCCTATACTCTAACAGCTAGCAATCTTCTCTGGCTCTTCTGGTCATGTGGCGATGAAGTCTAGATAGTCTGTAACCCAGTCAGAGTAAGCCTTTCAGGGGCTTGAGACAACAGAAATTTGTGTATCCCGTAATTTCCACCAAGAAACCAGAAGAGCCTCTTTTCTTCAGTTTAGGTCTTCCGATATCCCTGCTCGACCATCGGAGTCATTCCAGTGCTGCAACAGATCCAGGGTGGTGCGGGTCACACCGGGGTACCCCTGCGATCGCCAGCTATCGACGATGGCCCGAATACGGTTAACCAACATCATGTAATAGGCGTCAAAGCCTCTGGCCTCATGCCCCAGCGGCAACTGTTTGCAGGGCAGCAGAATCTCATTGCTCGTCTCCCAGGGGCGTTTTTGCTCCTTAGGCGGATAGACGATCGCAGGGCGGCGACCTTCTCGCAGTTGGGGCGGTTCCCCCTCCTGGATAAACCAGTAGCGATCGGGGCGATCGAAGGGAGAGTTGAGGATCGGGGTATCAACTTCGTAGGTCATGGACTTGGCGGATGAGTCTGGTTAGGGGTTGGGTTCAGAAGATTGTTGCCGCACGAATTCTTGAAAATCCTCCATTGTGAGTTGGTCAAGCCATTGGTGTCGTTCTTGGGTATAGTTGCCGTAACCAACGCCAAGCTGTTGTAAGAATCGCAGGGTATTGGCAATTCCAAGGGCATCA
This sequence comes from Trichothermofontia sp., assembly GCF_053493415.1. NCBI lineage: Bacteria > Bacillati > Cyanobacteriota > Cyanophyceae > Leptolyngbyales > Trichocoleusaceae > Trichothermofontia > Trichothermofontia sp. The sequence goes on from NZ_JBRCAD010000166.1 coordinate 7,308, forward strand.
ATGAGTGCCTGATATCCCCGTTGTCTAATTTCCGTTTGTTTCATGGGTATCTACCTCGTTGTGTAGGGTACTCATTAGCCAAATCACTGGGTTTTCAACTTTTATCTTGATGGAATTGAGATTTTGCTGTGCCTTTCTTAGTAAACGATCATCAGTCGTGAGGAAAACGTCAACTCCGCCAGCTTCAGCAAAAGCTAAGTGCAGGGCATCATGGAACTTAAAGCTTAATTTCATAAGATCGTCTGCTCTATGCATAATTTCTACACTGGTTGCGATGTAAGCTTTTGCCTTAGCTAAAATGGCACCAGTTAATTCCTTTTTGAAGGTGTCTGAGTGTCGATCAATCTCAAATTCGATAATATCACTATTGACCAGTGTCCAGGTGCCTACTTCACAATTCCGAATAATTTCAGTGATAGCTTCAGCTTCCAAACGGATACGTGCCTGCTCTAAATCATCCAGTGGACGGTTGAGGCAACAAACATCCATGTAGATTCGATAGTTCATTTTTTTTGAATTCACTTTTTGGCATTGTTGATTGGACGGTTTGAGTATTCAAACGTGGTATTCATCGGTTGCGATCTTCCCAGTCGATTTCGGCTTGCTTACGCTGAGCAAAGGCATCGCTACTGTTGGGCAGATGGGCGAAACGACCTCTCGCCTTCTGGCTGTAGGCTAAGCGTTCTTCGCGGGTAGAGGCACCTTTTTCCGCCTGGATGTCTTGGATCAGTTCTTGTCTTACATTAAGTAACGCTTGTACAAATATGTCGGATTGCTGTTGTCGGGATTGTCGGGATTTGATCCAGGTTATGAAAGCGAGTAACGACTGGTGACGGGAGGAGCGTTGGGGTTGTTGCGATTTGATAACCGTGTTGAAATCGATGACTTCAACCACTAGGTCATCAGGCAGCGTGTTGATTTCCTGAATAAGGCGTTCTTCAAGGAGAGTTGGGGATGTCATAGGTGTCTCTTGTCTTTTTTGTGAATTGTGCTAGGGCGCTCTGACTAACTACGTTAAAGTAATTAAGGAGTTGAGTCGATTTCAGCTTGTTTACGTTGCATAAAGTCATCACTGGAGTTAAGTAAGTGGGCATACTTACCGGCTTGGATAGCCTGGATTAGTTGCTTTTTTTCGGCTGGAGATAACACCTGACTGGGGGGAGTGGAAGGAGTCTGCTGGTGTCGGGACTTGATAAAGGTAATGAAATCTAGAGCTTCACTGACTAGGGTGTCCGGCAGCGTCTGGATTTCCTGGATGAGGCGTTCTTTACTGGGGTGTGGGGTTGTCATAGCGGTTCTCCAGTTTGGCTTGAAGGTGAATTAAGGGGTCAGGAGGTGGACAAGGATGCGGAGTAGGGCTTCGAGATCAGCGGGGACGCGATAGAGATTGAGATCTTGGGTGACTTGGCGTTGCTGACGATCGAATTGCCCGAACTGCCAAATATTCCCCGTTGAAACGGCACCGTGTAGGATGGGTTGGTCGGGGTCAAGCCACTGCTCTAGCGCAATCAGTTCGATCGCGAGTTGTAAAAAACCCCGTTCCAGATCTTCATTTTTGGCCTCAATCACCAGCAGGGTTTGATGATTTTGTAGCAGATAGTCCAGCGAACCCTTAAGTTGGTGGCTAACGGCAACGGGATACTCAACATTCAGGGTTGCCTGGGTGTAGTGCAACACGTCCATCAGCACGGGGGCGATCAGGAATTCCCGGCGGGCGATCGCGCTAGTGAGGCTGAGGCGGGGGAGACTTTCCTCCAGGCGGGTTTTGAGGTCAGTCAGGCGATCGAGTGGACCAGGGTAGGCGGTAAAGCGTAGGGATTGGCGCTGAAGGGTGACGCCAAAGTGGGCCAGGATGTCCTGGGGGGCGAAGTTGAGTTTAAAGTAGTCGGCAAAGGTGTAGGACTGATCGGGCTGAATGATGGTGGCTCTGGACATGGGGATGGTCAATCGCTAGGGTGGGGGAGGTATGGATCTAGGCTTTCTGGTAGAGAAAGCGGGCATAGTTGAGGATTTCTTCTTGCTGACGTTCGGGCATTTGGTTGATAATTGCGGCAATTTTTTCGGATACACTAACCCATTGCTGGGTAGCGGACTGCCAAACCACGATAAAGCTTTGACTTGGTAGGGTACAGAGGGCTAGGGTTTCGCCCTTCTCGTTAGAGAATTCCACCTCAAAGTCTTGGTCGCTGTAACGCTCAACGATCGCCCCCTGGGCACCGACAAACAGGTTATGCTCTGGCAGGTTAACCAGTAGTTCTACGATGTCAAAGGGTTCTGGGGTAATCATGGCTGTCTCTTGATGTAAGCGGTGATCAGTCTTGCATAGTTGGCATTGGGGGGAATAATCCAGCCGGTGCGGACGGTTTCCTGTTGGTGGGGGAAGATGCCCTGAATCTTGAGATCAATTTGTTTCATGGGTATCTACCTTGTTGTGTAGGGTACTCATTAGCGAAATCACTGGGTTTTCAACAAACTGAGGTGGCTTCTGAGGTGAAATCTGGGATGTTTAGAGGTAACAAAAATTGCTGAAGAGCGGCTCTATTTTGAGTGATCTTTGGGCTTTTGTAGGCTCCATATTTAAGTTCGGCAACGGTGATCCTAGAAATGTTAATCCCCGTTGGGGAAACCGATGTGAAGCGAGCCAAGACTTCGGGCGGTTTACGCTTGATGATGTAGATGCAAATAGTAAATAGTTCATTCAAAGAAGATCTCTTGACGATCGAGGGAAGGCTGTTCGCGGGTTGCCATAAAGTCCCGATTCGTCTCTTGCAGGCATACCGAATAGTTTACTGGATTTGCGGATAGGGCGGGTCCCAGGGGCCGATGACGGGTTCGCCGCGTTGCTCTTGGGCGGCGAGTTCGCGGGTGAGGGTGAGGCGTTTTTCCAGGATGTCGTCAGTGGGCGGGAAGCCGTAGCGTGGCCGGACGAGGGTATCGCGTTGGGTGTGGTGTTGGGCAAGTTGGCAAACCGAAGCCGCCGTTTCTCGCACCCACCCCCCAGCCGGGGCACACACCTGGGCAGCCCGCGATCGCACCGTAGTACCCCGATCGCATTCAACGACTCCCCCAATTATCGCTAGAGCAGAACCAAACCACCAGGGAGTGACTCCGCCAAGCGATCGCGGCTAGGGATTCTGCTAAGATGTTTTAGGTTTCTTTAAGATTGAATCGATGGATTCGAGTCGCACAACGAGTCGCATAAGAGTTGCAGTCGATGCTATGGGTGGCGACCACGCCCCCGCCGAGATCATTGCTGGAGCCATTCGGGCACAGGCAGAATTGGGGATTGAAGTCTTGCTGGTCGGTGATCCCGTCCAGATGGAAGCAGCCCTAAAGCAATACCACCAACGGCCTGCGGTAGAAATTGTCCCCGCCGAGGGCATGGTCGAGATGCACGAAGAACCCCTAGGGGCCATCCGTCGCAAGCCCAATGCCTCGATCAACGTAGCCATGAGCCTGGTCAAGCAAAAACGGGCAGATGCCGTCGTCTCTGCGGGACATTCGGGTGCCGCAATGGCCTCCGCGCTCCTACGGTTAGGTCGCTTACGGGGAATCGATCGGCCCGCGATCGGGGCAGTCCTGCCGACAATGGTACCGGGCAAACCCGTGATCATCCTGGATGTAGGGGCTAATGTGGACTGTCGGCCCAAGTTCCTGGAGCAATTTGCCCTCATGGGCGCGATCTACAGTGAGTACGTCCTGGGTACCGAAGACCCCAAAGTGGGCCTCCTGAATATTGGGGAAGAGCCATCCAAAGGCAATGACTTGGCCGTGCGAACCCATCAGTTACTTCAGGAAAACGGTAACCTCAAGTTTATTGGCAACGCCGAAGGGCGAGATGTTCTGTCGGGTCAGTTTGATGTCGTGGTTTGCGATGGCTTTGTCGGCAATGTGCTGCTCAAGTTCGCGGAAGCGATCGGGGGCGTGCTGCTGCAAATCATGCGGGAGGAATTGCCCCAGGGCTGGCACGGTAAACTAGGTACCGCCTTGCTCAAGCCCAATTTGCGCCGGATTAAGCAACGCATTGACCATGCGGAACATGGCGGTGGCCTGCTGTTGGGGGTAGATGGCATCTGCATTATCAGCCACGGCAGTTCCCAAGCGCCTTCCATCTTTAATGCCATTCGTCTGGCCCAGGAAGCCGTAGATCATCAGGTCCTTACCCGGATTCAAACGGCGATCCACCAGTCCCTCACCCCGGACGTCCCAGAGACCAAGGACGCTGAGTTTAAAGCGCCCGATGCGGTGAGTCGGGATACCCTGAGTCAAGTCCTGAAGCAACCTGATCCAGCCGAAGTCGGGGGTGAGAACAGCATGAACGATCGCCCGCTTTCAGAGATCTAGCGCAGCCTACAATTAATTATTTCAGTAGAGATGGGGTGCGTAGCTTGTCGGGGTCTTATCTCAGACACCTGTGAGTAATTCCTGGCGGAGGCGATCGAGGAGCGTTTGACGATCGACCTGGGCCAAGACTTCCCGCAGAACGCGATCGGGACCGAGGGGTTCCCAGGTGCACCCCTGCTCCAGATAGACCTGGGTGGCCTGTCCTACCAGGTAGGTGCCATAGCCCGCCATCGCTCCCTGGGCGGCCCCAATGGACAGATAACCTAAGAGGCCCGTGGTGACATCCCCCAGGCCGGCGGCCCCCAGGCTGAGGGTACTTTTCCCCAGGCCAAGGACGGTACTGCTTGCCACCTCTGCCAACACTAGCCCCCCGGCACTGACCCCCAGGGTTTTGCATAACTTCCCCGCTTCATACCCGGTTATTGGCAGCCCATAGAGGCGGGCCAGGGCACGGATCAACAACAGGTCAAACAGGGACCCGCCCAGGACATCCAGCAAGCCGATCGGGTTGAGGGCAACGGCCAGGGCTTTGTACTTGGCATAATTCCACACCAGTTGCTCGGCCTGGGATTGGTAGGCGACAAGGGTGGTGTGGGCGATCGTTTGTTCAACCTGTCGGGCCTGTTGCAGGGCGTTCACAGCGAGGAGGGCCATGCCTTCCCGCTGGAGGATCTGCATAATCTTTTGGCGGAGCGGCTCCACGTTGGGGAGGGGTTGGTCCCAGGTATAGGTCACGCCCTGGTTCTGCCACTCAATCCGTAGGGGCAGGGGTACGGGTTCGGCCATGACAAGGACGATCTCGTCAGGCGTGAGGAGGGGGGTTTCTCCTTGGCCAAGGCTTTGGAGTTTTTGATAAATGCTGGCGCGATCGGCATCCGGATACAGGTCAATTTTGTTAAACACCAGTAGCAGGGGCTTATGGGCCTGCCGCAATTCCAGAAGGGCTTGATATTCCGTCTGGGTTATGTCCCCAGCGATGATGAATAAGATGAGATCCGCCTGCCGGGACACGTTTGCGGCCAGCTCCGCCCGTGCTTGGCCGGAGATTTCATCTAGGCCGGGGGTATCAATCAGTTCAATCACACCGGACCAAGGTTGGTTTTCGCGGCTGGTCAGGTGCCATAGGACCGATCGCGGCGCTTGGGTCACCCCATTCAGGGGACCCGTGGGCAGTAATTTTTGGCCTAATAGGGCATTCAGAACCGCAGATTTACCCCGACTGACTAACCCAAAGGCAGCAATCCGCACCCGCCGTTGCCCTAATTGTTCGTTGGCTGCGGTTAACTGCTGGATCGCCTGGTGGAGGGTTTGGCTGATGTGGGCCGTATCGGCATCGGTGGCCGGTAAGGTCTCCGGGCGTAGACGTTGCTGACAGCGGGTGAGCAGCCGACGCAGACTGGCACGGGCACGATCGTACCAGACGGCAGGGTCGGGTGGCCGATCGCCGAGCGCTTCGGATAGGCTAGCAGTCGCCGGGACAGACGGTTCGAGCAAGGTCAAGGGAGAAAAGTCACAACGATCCCATTGTGCCATTCTGTCCCCTGTCTGGCAGGAGCGGTGATATGCCTACAGCACTGCCATACTTGGTGAGGTACAGACAAGGGGCTTAAGCCCCTTGTTTACAAGGCTTGACAGTACTTCAACAGGACTTCAAGAGTGGGAACGGCTGTAGCCCCACTAGGGTTAGCCGCACGGGTGGAGTTTGGGCCACCGCAAATCACGCTAAAATGAAGGTCCCTGCCCTCGCCTTGGGGGCGGCATTCAACTTGGGAGAGTTGCCATGTCCCTAACCCGTGACCGCGTTGCAGCCCCCTTCGGCACTGAGATGGCGAGCGATGCCACCGACCATCGTCCACCCACGATCGCCGTGGTTGATTACGATATGGGCAACCTCCACTCAGCCTGTAAAGGATTGGCAAACGCTGGGGCGACGACGATCGTGACCGATCGCGCCCGTGACCTAGAGCAAGCCGATGCCGTGGTGCTACCCGGGGTAGGAGCCTTTGACCCGGCGATCCAACACCTGCGATCGCGGGACCTGATCGCCCCCCTGAAGGCCGTGATTGCCAGCGGCAAACCCTTTTTGGGTATTTGCCTGGGGATGCAAATCCTGTGCGATCGCAGCGAGGAAGGCCAAGAAGCGGGTCTAGGGGTCATTCCTGGGACCGTGCGGCGGTTTCGCCTGGAGCCGGGGATTACGATTCCCCACATGGGTTGGAACCCTCTTGACTTTACCCAACCCCAGGCCCCCCTCTGGCAAGCGTTACCCGACCCCGCCTGGGTCTATTTCGTCCACTCCTACTATGTCGATCCGATCGCTCCCCAAGTTGTGGCGGCCACTGTCACCCACGGCAGTCAACAGGTTGCTGCCGCGATCGCCCGTGATCATTTAATGGCAGTGCAATTCCACCCGGAAAAGTCGGCCCAGGTCGGCTTAAAAATTCTCGCTAATTTTGTTAGCTATGTCCGTGCCCAGCAATTCGTCACGTTGTAGGGACATGGCCCTCCGAATTGCTGGCAAACGTGCCCTGAAAACGGCGGCGGGGCTAGATACGCGACCCACGGCAGCTAAGGTGCGGGCGGCCCTATTTAATATTTGGCAAGGCTGCCTGACCGATCGCGATTGTTTGGACATCTGTGCGGGCAGTGGCGCGATCGGCGCGGAGGTCCTCAGTCGAGGGGCACGGCGGGTCGTGGGGATTGAGCAGTCAGCCCGCGCTTGTCGGGTGATTCAAGCCAATTGGCAGGCGATCGCCACGCCGCCGCAACAGTTCCGTGTTCTCAAGGGCCATGCCCTGTATATCCTCCCTAAACTTCAGGGCGACGGCTTTGACTATATCTACTTCGATCCACCCTATGCCAGTGGTTTGTACGACGCGGTTTTAAGCGCGATCGTGACGCACCAATTGCTTAGCCCCCAGGGCGAGCTGGCCGTTGAGTCTAGCCCCCAATCTTGGCACCCTCCTGCACAGATTAGTGGCGAAAGGACGAGCCTAACCCAGTGTCGCCAAAAACAGTATGGCAATACGATGCTGACCTTCTATCGAGTCGTTGAATCCCTCGACTAGTTAACTAAACTTTCGGCTAGTTGGCAATATGGGGTTAGCTTGGCGGGTAGCATCCCTATTGCATCAGTCAGTTTGTAGTGACGACTTTAGTCGTCAAACCACCCCTACCAGGACTTTATCAACTGACTCTCAAGGCCCCAGAATCGTTGCCAACAAGGTCAAAGTTCCCAAAATAAAAGACCAGTTCCTTCCACCCGAAGTTACTGGCCTTGCCGCAGAGCAACTATTAACTTAGATAATCTATGCTCTAAAGCATAATCTTTGTTGAACGCTCGAAAAATTCCAACTTTTGCAACTGTGCCTACGCAATTGCAACTGTGCCTACGCAATTAGAAGAAGTTGAGATAGGCGGCGGAGCCGCCGCCTCAATAATTTAATTCAGGTTCACTGTTAATGGTCGAGATCGATCGCTGACATTACCAAGAGTAAATGCCATTATTCAACCGATCAAACCCTTCGACTAATGCCTTTTCCGGCGGCGTAACGGTCAGATTTTCGAAGTTGCTTTTCAGCACTTCCTTCTGGCGTTCACTCAAACCAGGAATGTTGAGAACATCCTCGACCTTCTCGTAGGGAGCATTTTCCACAATTTTCCGAGCCAAGGTGGGATACAAACCGGGGTAATTAATAAAAGCCCGAACATTGGAGTTGTTCAGGTCCACCTTGCCGGCGGTCTCCACCAGTTTGTCATCCGCCGCATTCCGAATTGCCCCTGCTTCACCAGCGGCCAATAACAGCGTGTTCAGTGACGCATCGCCTAGACTCAGCGCGGCTGCCTGTGGGGTATAGCTACCCAGAACACAGACTGCACACAAGCCCAAAATCATCAACCCGCGAACCAAGCGCTTTAGCATGACCCGAATCCCTTGGTACATTGATACATCTAAATATTATTTACACAATTCCTTAATCATAGGGTACCGCAGCACCGGACCGGGGTAAATGTCTCGTGCGGGGAAGTTGAAAATGCGTATTTATACTTATCAAACCCCCTGGTGGTTCGCTTCGGACCGTTTCCAGGCGTTGGGGATAGCTCCTCGTTGGTAAGACTGGACAATGGGTGCAGCCATCCCTGCCGTTGGGATGGCTATGTGGGCTATCCCCGTTGCGATCGCGCCTCAGTCTATTCAGCGATCGCAATTTCCAGGCGACGATTGCGCTGGCGATCGCTATCGGTTTGGTTGGGGGTGAGGGGAGCGGATTCGCCATAGCCAACCAAGATCCAGCGGTATTCCTCCCCAAGCACGGTTCCCAGGTAGTCGGCGATCGTTTTGGCCTGCTGTAGGGAGAGTTCACGATTTTGAACCGTTGTGCCCAGATCATCGGTATGCACAGCCACCTGGACAGTTGCTCCAGTGTGACGGCGCAGGTCAGCACTGATGTTGGCCAGAATTGACAGGCTTTCCGATCGCAGGGTGCTCTCGCCAGGGGTAAAAAGGGCATCACTGGGCAAGGTCACGCTAAAGCGCTCTGGGTTGGTTAATGCTTGCCAACGGGCTTTCCAGCCCTGGGGTGGGGTGGGGGTTTCGGCCTGGGCAAGCCGCTGCAAGCGCTGTTCGAGGGGGAGGCTGGGATGTTGACCATCCAGTTGGGCTTCTAATACGGCTGTTCGGAGGGTCAGGTTATCGAGTTCTACCTGAAGTTGGCTCAGGTCCGCTTGCAGTTGTTGCCGTTGGCTATCGGAAAGTTCCGGGGCGGCGGGTGGGGGTGTGATCCACTGGGTCAAGGTCGTTGCCGCCACCTGGGGTACCCGCTGACCAACCCGCAGCAGGTGATGAGTGTGGCCGAGGACGGTCGCGATCGCGGGCGGCTGCTCCAGACCGGGCACGGAGAAAAGGGACTCGCCAATGGTCCGTTCCGCTAAGACACTCCCCACCAGGAAGGCCCCACTCCCGGCCAGGGTGACCACCAACGTGCGCCAGAGATAGGTGCGCCATTTGGAGACGGGGCGTGCTGGCACCGTCTTCGGCTTCGGGGCGACCGGAAACAGTTGCAAACCCTCGGCGTTGGCTGGGGGAGAATAGAGGCCCGTTTGCAACAAGGCGGTGAGGGTTTCGGCGGTAAGGGGGGGCGTCCCTGGGG
>NZ_JBRCAD010000167.1:0-9257 GCF_053493415.1 Trichothermofontia sp.
ACTGGGGTATGGGAAGCGAGGGTGGGGGGGCAACACACTGACACACCAGCCCGCAGGCCCGCAGGTGGGTTTGGCTCCCGATCGCTGGGTGTGGGGGTTTCTGGTGGGAGGGTATGTGCTGGCGTCGCTGAATATGAATAAGGATTCGCGCTATACGCTGGCCTATTTGCCCGTCCTGTCCCTCTGGTTAGCCGTGGGTTTGCTGGCCTGGTCGGGACGCTGGGGGCATTGGGTACGCTGGGGGGCTGTCGGGATCGCGACGATCACGCTTATGGGCAATACGTTCCCGATCGCAGGGCTGACGCCCCTGGCGGCTTGGCTCAGTCCCTATGGGCAACGGCTAGCCAATCGGGGGGAACCCTGGCCCCATCCGGCGGTAATTGCCACGATGACAGACACGGCTCCGGGGTTGCAACACACCTTAGGGGTGTTGCCCTCAACGCCGACGGTGAATCAGCACAATCTCAATTTTTTCGGCGCGTTGCAGGATTTCCAGGTCTATGGACGACAGGTGGGCGTGCAACTGGACCAAGTGCCCCAGGATGTGCGATCGCTCGACTGGTTTGTGACGAAGACGGGGGATCAGGGGTCCCTGGGGCGACGGCAGGCAGCGCAGGCGGCAACGGTGCAGGCAGTGGAGGCGGGGGGATCGTTTCAAGTTGTGGGTACCTGGGATTTGCCGGATGGTAGTCAGTTGCGGTTGCACCATCGACCTGAGTCTATGGTTGCGGTTAAGCCGGAACCCCTAAGGGCTGAAGAGATGCAAGAACAGGAAAGGGGGGCGGTGCGGTTAAATCGGGTGATTGTGCCCAATCAATCGCCGCCCGGTTATCCGATTCCGGTGACCTATCGCTGGTCAGGTTCCTGGGAAAAACTGCGATCGGGCCTGCTGTTGCTCAGTTGGGAATGGGTTGATCCGGTTGATCCTGGCCTTTCGGGCCGGCGAGACGCCTATCCCACGGAGCCGTTGACGGGCCGGCGAGACGCCTATCCCACAATCAATGCTTCTCTTGCTGCCCCACGCCCCACGCCCCACTGGCTTCACGATCACGCGATCGGCTTTGGCACCTTGCTGCCCCACCCCCCGACTAGGATGCCCAGCCCGTCGGGTCGCTATCGGATTATTGAACGCACGGCAATGCTCCCGCCAGCAGAACTGCCCCCAGGCCGCTATACGCTGACGGCGACATATCTCAATCGGGAAACGGGGGAAACGTCCGCAATCCCTATCCCACCTACGATTATCGAGATCACCCCGGATGCGGCCCCTCTGCCAGCCCCAGAGTTGGATCTGGTCACCCAGTTGCGATCGCTCTCGCAAGCTCTACCCCAGGGAACCGCCGCCCTGGAAGCGATGATGGCGGCAATCAGCCGCATTAACCAATACGATCCCATCCAGGATTACGTGGCCCAAGCGGCCCAAAGCTTGGAGTATCGATTGGTGCAGGAACCCGATGACTTGGCCCTGGCCTATAACCTAGTGCTGGCACGGGTGCTGCAACGGCGCACGGATGACGCGATCGCGGCCCTCGATCGCGTCATTCGCCTTGACCCCATGAATCCCTATGCTTACGGGTACCTCGCCTTTGTCAACCTGTACGACTTCCGGGTACGAGCGGCGGCGGCGGCAGTACAACCTGGGTTAATCCTGGCCCCTGACTTACCCGAATTGCAATTGCTGGACGGGGTAGCGGCTCTCCTCCAGGGGCAAGTATGGCGCATCGGCCAAGTACGATCGGCCCTAGCCCAACTATGAGGCTGAACCCGAAGCAATCAAGGCTTCGGTATCGGCAGCCGTGCGTTTATCCATCTCGATGTAGGGGGCATTGCGTTGGCCCGTGTAGATTTGGGTGGGGCGGTAGATGCGATTTTCTGCCAGTTGTTCCTTCCAGTGGGCCAGCCAACCCGCCACCCGTGAGATCGCAAAAATGGGGGTGAACAGATCCGTGGGAATTCCCAACTTGCGGTAGACCAATCCAGAGTAAAAGTCAACATTGGGGTGGATGCCTTTCTGGCCGAGTTCAGCCTCGACCGCCTTCTCTAGGGCAATGGCAATGTCGTAGTATTCATCCCGGCCAAACTTCTCAAACAGTTGTTCCGCCAACTCTTGTAGGATCGTCGCACGGGGATCTTTGACCTTATAGACCCGATGCCCAAAGCCCATAATTTTAGATTTCGTCTGCAAGCATTTCTCCAAATAGGCCGGCACATTCTCCACCGAACCGATCTCCTCAAGCATGGTAATCACTTCCTCATTTGCCCCCCCGTGCAAGGGTCCCCCCAGGGTTCCCACCGCCGAGGCAATCACAGCATAGGGGTCGGTCAAGGTGGATGCTGTTACCATCGCGGAGAAGGTAGAGGCATTAATGGTATGCTCGGCATGAAGGGTCAAGCAAATATCAAACACACGGGCAGCCAACGGATCGGGTTCTTTCTCACTGAGCATATAGAGGAAGTTTGCTGCATAATCCAGATCGTCACGGGGAGAAACAGGATCATTCCCCTTGCGGATCAACTGAAATGCCGCCACCATTGTTGGAATTTTGGCCAGCAGGCGCACGACGGCCCCTCGGATATATTCCGGATTTTGCAGATCCCGGCGCGAGTAGAAGAGGCCCAGGGCTGCGGCTGACGCTTGTAGGGCATCCATCGGGTGGCCACTTTCCGGGAAGCATTTCATCATGTCCCGGATGCGGTATTTAATTCGGCGATGGTAGCGAATTTCGTGTTCAAAAGCTGTGAGTTCTTCTTGGGTTGGCAATACCCCCCAAATAAGTAGATAAGCCGTCTCCAAAAAAGTGCTGTATTTGGCCAACTCTTCGATGCGAATTCCCCGATATTCTAAAATCCCTACCCGGCCATCCACATAGCTAATGCTCGACAGAGCCGCAGGCACACCTTCCAGACCGGGTTTGAATTCGCCAACCATAGCGCTTTACTCCAAGAGAACAAACTGGCTTACTGGGGATTGGGGAAAGACCCAAGAGACCATCGCTAAAGACTCTAGCACCAAACTTATTTAGAGCAGTAGCCTGGGTGACGTTAGCCAAAAGAGTTCACTCTGCCCGATCGCCTGCGTGGCTTCTGGTACCTTGATGCCAATTATCCCGGCCTTCTTCACGGCGAGGTGTCCGGTTGGGCGACCCCAGACCAACTGCTCGGCCCAGTTGCCCAGGTTGGGCTGGTGGCCAACGATCGCTAAACTGCTTTGGGGATGTTCTGCTTGCCAGATCAACAACCAGTCTAGCCAGCGGTCTAACTGGCCAGCGGGGGCTAACTCGCTAGCAACGTCTAGCTGTTGCGTTAGGCCACAGCCCTGGAGGATCATCGCAGTTTGCTTGGCCCGTACCAGGGGACTGGTGAGAATTAAATCAAAGCGAAGCTTGAGCGATCGCAACCGTTCAGCCACTTGGCGGGTCTTTTCCTCGCCTTCTGGCGTTAGGGCACGCATCTCATCCGTCTGAGCGGGCGTTCGCTCTTCAGCAATCCCATGCCGCACGAAATATACGGTTGTCTCTACTGCCATTCCACCAGCCTCCTCAAAAAACTTAGGGTTTGCTGGGTTCCCGATCGCCCAACTCAGTTCATCTGTCTATATTGTCTATGATTAGCTGGACAGCGTTGCCCTCATCTTCTCCCGATGCGGCGCGATTCGAGCTTCGCTTCTCTGAGGCCCAATTTCAGCATTATTGCTTTGAGTCGGTGGCCATTCAGGAGCCGTGCTTTCAGCCGTGCGACGGTAGCTCAACGGGGCCGTTAGCTCCCGCCTTGACAAGATGACCAGCCCATGACGGATGGACCCATAATCAGCGGGTGCCCCCACGGTTTGGTAGTACACTGGATCACAATTGGGATTACACAAGGGCGCTTGCGCCGAGGGCGTGATGTGGGGCACTGTCCGACCTTTGCTGTGAGCCAAATGGGCTAATAAAGTTATCCGTCGCCACCCCCAGAGGGCAAACATCCCAGCGAAACGGGTTACAGCGTGTTTACAGACGGTAACCAATGCCAACGTCTTTCCCGGTAACTACGCTAAAATTATTAATCCTTAATCCTTCTTTAAGGATTTCTCCAAGCCAGAATTTAAGGTGAGCCGTCTCATGGTTAGTGTCAATGCGCGTTGCGATCGGGAAGCCGGTCAGGGTGGGGTTGCCTCGGAAGACAAGCCGTTTGCGGGACAGCGCTGGCTAGTGGAAGAGCGAGATGCCTGTGGGGTGGGGTTTTTGGCCGACTTGCAGGGACGCGCCAGCCACACCTTGATCACCCAAGCGCTCAAGGCATTGACCTGTTTAGAACATCGCGGAGCCTGTAGCGCCGATCGCGACTCCGGTGATGGTGCGGGCCTGATGACCGCGATCCCCTGGGGACTCTTGAACCCGTGGTTACGGGAACAGGGCTTTGCCGACATTCCCCTGAGCGAGATTGCCGTGGGCATGGTCTTTTTGCCTGCCGACTTGGGTGCAGCCATGACAGTGCGGCAGTTGGTCAAAGCCACGGCTGACCTGGAAGGCTTAACAGTTTTGGGCTGGCGCGAGGTACCGATTGATCCGGTGGTCCTGGGAACACAGGCACGGGCGAACCAGCCACAAATTGAGCAGGTGTTCATCCATGCGCCCGGTTACCAGGGGGATGCCCTAGAGCGGGAACTATACCTTTTGCGTAAGCGGTTACTGCGTGCGCTAGCCGAAGTCCTGCCCCTGGCCCAGCGGGAGAATTTCTATGTGTGTTCCCTGTCCCACCGCACGATCGTCTACAAAGGCATGGTGCGATCGGCGGTGTTGGGTGAGTTTTACCTGGATCTGAAAAATCCTGCCTACGAAAGTGTCTTTGCGATCTACCATCGGCGCTTCAGCACCAACACCATGCCCCGCTGGCCCCTCGCCCAACCGATGCGGTTGCTGGGTCATAACGGGGAAATCAATACCTTGCTGGGGAATATCAATTGGATGTTGGCCCGGACACCGGATCTGGCCCATCCGATTTGGGGTGAGCGCCTGCCGGAGTTGTCGCCGATCGTCATCCCGGAAAACAGCGACTCGGCCAACCTGGACAACAGTTTTGAACTGCTGGTGCGCTCCGGGCGATCGCCGATGGAAGCGCTGATGATCATGGTGCCGGAAGCCTATCGCCAGCAACCAGCACTGGAGGATCACCCGGAAATTGTGGCTTTCTACGAGTTCTACAACGGCATTCAGGAAGCCTGGGATGGTCCGGCGTTGCTGGTGTTTAGCGATGGCAAGGTGGTGGGTGCTGCCCTCGATCGCAATGGCCTGCGTCCGGCCCGCTACAGTATCACCCGCGATGGCCTGATTACCGTCGCTTCCGAAGCCGGGGTAGTCGATATTCCCGAATCCGAAATCGTCGAAAAGGGGCGTTTAGGTCCCGGGCAGATGATTGCCGTGGATCTCGATACCCACGAAGTTCTGAAAAACTGGGAGATTAAGCAGCGCGTCGCCAGTTTGCATCCCTACCGCGAATGGTTGCAAAACCGCCAAACCTTGGCACCCCAACCCTTCCCAGCGGAAGTGACGCTGGACACGGAAACCCTGGTGCGCTACCAAACGGCCTTTGGCTACGGCGCGGAAGATGTGGAAATGATCATCGAGGCAATGGCCAGCCAAGGTAAGGAACCTACCTTCTGTATGGGGGATGATGTGCCGCTGGCGGTGCTGTCGGAGCGGCCCCACATTCTCTATGACTATTTCAAACAACGGTTCGCCCAGGTGACCAACCCCGCGATCGATCCCCTGCGGGAAAGCCTGGTAATGTCCTTGTCGATGGAGTTGGGACCCCGGCGCAATATTCTCGACGTAACGCCGGATCATGCCAAGCTGTTGAAACTGGATTCGCCGGTGTTGAACGATGCGGAACTGGCGGCGATCGCAACCTCTGGTTTCCCGGTGGCAACGCTTTCGACCCTGTTCCCGGTGGCTGATGGCCCAGCCGGATTGGAGCAGGCCGTGCGATCGCTCTGTGAGCAAGCGGCGGCTGCCGTCCGCGCTGGCAATACGATCCTGATCCTCAGCGATCGCTGTCTCCCCGGTAGCAGCACCCGTCAAACCACCCCCGCCTTAAGTGCTGACACCACCTATATTCCCCCCCTGCTGGCCGCCGGAGCCGTCCACCACCACCTGATCCGGACAGGACAACGGATGCACGCCGCGATCGTGGTTGATACAGCCCAGTGCTGGAGTACGCACCACTTCGCCTGCTTGATTGGCTATGGTGTGAGTGCGGTGTGTCCCTATCTGGCGCTGGAAAGTGTGCGGCGCTGGTGGGCCAACCCGAAAACCCGCAGCTTGATGGAGCGGGGCAAGATCGACAATCTCACCCTGGAGGAAGCCCAGGTCAATTACCGCAAGGCGACAGAGGCCGGGTTACTGAAAATCCTCTCGAAGATGGGGATTTCCATGCTGACCAGCTACCAGGGGGCGCAGATTTTTGAGGCGATCGGGATTGGCGCGGATCTGCTGGAATTGGGCTTCCGAGGGACGGCTTCGCGCTTAGGGGGGTTGACGATCGCCGAACTGGCCCAGGAGGTGATGAGCTTCCACAGCCGCGCCTTCCCAGAGTTGACCCGCACCAAGCTGGAAAACTTCGGCTTTGTCCAATACCGGCCCGGTGGTGAGTACCACATGAACAGCCCGGAGATGGCGAAATACCTGCACAAGGCCGTGGCTGATCCTAAGACAGTCGATCATTACGATCTCTACCAGCGTTATTTGCAAGAGCGTCCGGTGACGGCCCTACGGGATCTGCTGGACTTCCAGAGCGATCGCCAACCCATTCCCCTGGAGGAGGTGGAACCGGTCACTGATATCGTGCAACGCTTTTGTACCGGCGGGATGTCCCTAGGGGCGTTGTCCCGTGAGGCCCATGAAACGTTGGCGATCGCCATGAATCGCCTGGGCGGTAAGTCCAACTCTGGCGAAGGCGGCGAAGATCCAGTACGGTTCCGCATTCTGGACGATGTGGATGCCGAGGGCAATTCCCCGACGTTCCCGCACCTCAAGGGGTTGCGCAATGGCGACACGGCCAGTTCGGCGATTAAACAGGTGGCCTCCGGTCGCTTTGGCGTGACGCCGGAATATCTGATGCACGCCCAACAGTTGGAAATCAAGGTGGCCCAGGGCGCGAAACCCGGTGAGGGCGGTCAGTTGCCCGGTAAGAAGGTGAGTCCCTACATTGCCTACCTGCGGCGATCGAAGGCGGGCGTACCCCTGATTTCACCGCCGCCTCACCACGATATTTATTCGATCGAAGATCTGGCCCAGTTAATCTTTGACCTGCACCAGATCAATCCCCAGGCCCAAGTCTCGGTGAAATTGGTCGCGGAAATTGGCATCGGTACAGTCGCAGCAGGGGTCGCCAAGGCTAACGCCGATATTATCCAGATTTCCGGCCACGATGGCGGCACGGGGGCCTCGCCCTTGAGTTCGATCAAACACGCCGGGGGTCCCTGGGAGTTGGGTCTTACCGAAGTGCATCGGGTGCTGATGGAAAACCAACTGCGCGATCGCGTCCTCCTCCGGGTCGATGGTGGCCTGAAGACGGGTTGGGATGTGGTGATGGCGGCGTTGATGGGCGGTGAAGAGTTTGGTTTTGGCTCGATCGCCATGATCGCCGAGGGCTGCATTATGGCCCGGATTTGCCACACCAATAACTGCCCGGTCGGGGTGGCGACGCAACGGGAGGAACTCCGCCAGCGGTTTACGGGCCTTCCCGAACACGTGGTTAACTTCTTTGTGTTGATTGCCGAGGAGGTGCGCAGCATTCTGGCGCGGTTGGGCTATCGATCGCTGCAAGACCTGATCGGGCGGGCGGATCTGCTGAAGGTGCGCTCCGCAGCCAAGTTGACCAAAACCCAACGGCTGAACCTTGATTGCTTGACCGCCTTGCCCGATACCCGGATAAACCGCCAGTGGTTGCAACACGAAACGGTCCACAGCAATGGTCCAGTATTGGATGATCGCCTCTTGGCCGATGCCAGTATCCAGGCAGCGATTCGGGATCAGGGCACGGTCACTTATGAGACGACGATCGTCAATACCGATCGCACGGTAGGGGCACGGGTGGCGGGGGCGATCGCGGCCCAGTATGGCAATTCCGGCTTTGACGGGCAGCTTAATCTGCATTTCCGGGGCAGTGCTGGTCAAAGCTTTGGGGCCTTTATCCTGCCGGGGATGACGCTGCGGCTGACGGGTGAGGCCAATGACTATGTGGGCAAGGGGATGCATGGCGGGGAAATAATCATTGTGCCGCCCCCGGAGGCCACCTATGATCCCGCGCAAAATGTGATTATCGGCAACACCTGTCTCTACGGCGCGACGGGCGGCCTGTTACTCGCCAATGGTCAAGCCGGGGAACGCTTTGGGGTGCGCAACTCCAAAGCCCAGGCGGTGATCGAAGGGGCGGGGGACCACTGTTGTGAGTACATGACCGGGGGCACGATCGTCGTTCTTGGTCCTGTGGGCCGCAATGTTGGGGCCGGGATGACGGGCGGCTTGGCCTATTTCCTGGATGAAGCGGGAGATTTCCCGGCGAAGGTGAATCCGGAGATTGTCAAGTGGCAACGGGTGAAAACCGCCGCTGGTGAAGCGCAATTGCGGGATCTGATCCAATGCCACAGCGATCGCACAGGTAGCCCCAAGGCGAAGCACATCCTGGACAACTGGTCCCACTATCTCCCCCGCTTCTGGCAGGTGGTGCCCCCCTCGGAGGCGGATACCCCAGAAGTGAGCGATCGCGTGGGCGATAAGGTGGCCGTGAGCGCTTAAAGCAGTCCGCTAATGGTTGGAGCATTGCGGGTAGTGTTCAGATTGGCCATGATATTGGGGTAAACGTTTGAAGTGTGAGCCGTTTCAACAATTAACATCATGGTTGTCTGGACACTACGTGTCCAACTAAGAGTATGTTTTATTAAGGAGGTTATGGTGCTAAGAAGTATTGAAATTCAAAATTTCAGGTGCTTTGATAGTTTGAAGGCATCTGGATTTGAAAGACTCAATTTGATCAGTGGTAAAAATAATATTGGTAAAACAGCACTTTTAGAAGCAATATTCCTAAATAGTGCGCCAAGACCAGATACCATTTTTTTACTTCGGCAAGTAAGAAGAGAACCAGAAGTGTTGAAAGTTAGGTTAAGCGATGGAAAAAAGGGACAGAATGCAGTATTCTGTCCTCTAACAAATAAAAAATGATGTTCTATGATAGCCTCATTCCCGAAGCTTGTCAAATTGATCTTGAAGCAGCTTTGT
>NZ_JBRCAD010000168.1:0-9087 GCF_053493415.1 Trichothermofontia sp.
ACAAAGCTGCTTCAAGATCAATTTGACAAGCTTCGGGAATGAGGCTATCATAGAACATCATTTTTTATTTGTTAGAGGACAGAATACTGCATTCTGTCCCTTTTTTCCATCGCTTAACCTAACTTTCAACACTTCTGGTTCCAACTTCCAGCGCATTGTGCGATCGCGTTTCTATACTCCAGGGTTTTTCAATGCCCTCTTGCCAAGACTCTGGGGCGATCTTGCCATGTTTTACATAATCATGGATAACAGCGTAGGGGAGATAATCGACGGACTGCGTTTCCTCATCGTCCATTTCTTGATTTCTTGTGGAAAACGGTTTGACGAGCGGACAAGGTTTTGTGTTGTCATACATCATTTGTGCTTGGAGAGGATGGTTGTTATCCCAAGCTAGGGGCACCAAAGGCGTAACCCCAACATGGTTAAATGGGCGCGGAAAATAGAGGGTTTGGTGATGACAGAGGAATGGGCCTGTCAGGTTGAACGTTAATCGTTCCTCAGAAGTTATGCTTAGGAGTCCACGTAAGGCTCCCGCGATCGCATGTCCGTTCGGTGGAAACGTACTTCCAGCCCAAGCCCGTTCCCCTGGTGTAAAGGGCTTGGCATCTCGAAACATCAACACATCTAAGGGGGTGATGGTATACCAATACATCAGTTCTCACCTCCAATTTTGATGTCTCGTTTCCGCAGCACAAAAGCAGCAAGTTTTAGCCAGGTTTGAATTTGGCGATCGCGATCATCTTCCTGTGTAGTCAAACACACAGCCTTGAGATATTCAACTAAGGCTTCTTGGAAATCTTGTTTGGCCTTCTCCTTCTCTTCACCTTTGAATACTTCCCGACGATCACAAAATGCCTTTGTCCAGGGAATAATCGCGGCAAACGGATCAGATGAACTATCCAGAAACGGTACAGGATGTTGTCTCCAGATTTCTGCCGCTTGTTCAAACAAAGCTGGGTCAAAATCAACCTGTGAATGGGTTTTCTGAAAGTTCAGCAGTGTTTGCCACTGGTTAAACACATCGAACTTGCTGGTAGCTTTCAAAATGTTGCCATTGCCATACAACACCCGCACTTGCACGGCATCTTTCTTGTGCTTTTTACCGTCCTTAAAACAAACATGCTCTTTGGCTTCATCTTCGACAGCCCAGAGATTCTCTAGGGCGATCGCCAACGGCACTGAATGATGGGCAATCACAATCCCAAAACTAATGGAAGCCTTACTCCCCATTGTGAATAGTGGACGTGGTGAGACATTTTCCGGTGGTTTCCCAGTTTTCCAACGCCAATAATCCCCTCTGTCATCAAATTCTTCATGTGGATCTTTACTGCCCTTAAAACACTCGCGCACATCCCAGAGCCAGCTATCCCACTCCCACAGATTGGTGTAGGCCAACACATCATCGCCACCACCGTAGATCAGCCGTCCAGCATAACGCTGTTCGGTCAGGTAGGGCACCAGTTGATTGGAGAAGTCCAGTAACGCACGAGACAGGGCTGCATGAGTCGCAGGCCCCATGCGTTTTTTCTGAGTTAAAAACTTGGCAAAAGTCTCTGCCACCCCCTCTGCTTCTTGGCGAGATTGCGCCACCTTTTGTTTTAAGCTGTCCGGGACATAGTCGTCATAAGACATGAGCAAACTACCCTTTAACCACTCGCTCATGCTGTCGCCATCCCCCGCTGCCAGCACATACCAATCGGTGGGATTATTCCCGGGTGCGAACCAGGTGGAAATCTGCTCCTTTAGGCGTTGCAGTTCACTATTGCGTGCCTTGATTTGGTCGTCGTGGGATGGATTGCCTGTTGGTTCATAGTCATCAATCAGCCAGCCCGCATTCAGCAAGCGAGGATTGGGCCAATCCTCATGGTGTTTTCTCACCCAGGGAATACCCCAGGGCAAGTTAGCGGGGGGATCATTACCTTGGGTTGTCCAGGGAAAGGAACGGCTTAGGTCATCACAGGCATCCAGGAAATAATCAATTCTCTCCTGTGCCTTCTGATCTCCCTGCTTTGCCTTTGCCTCTTGTTGGCGCAACCACCCTGCCACCCCAGAGGTTAAGTCCGGGGAATAGGAGGCTTCTCGCCATTGTTCAGGGAAATGGGGCAGTAATACTTTGAGAATGCGGTGTAAGCCCCGCTTCACGACCTCTGTAGCATTCAATTCTTCAATGCCGTCAAAGAGTCCGGCATGGTTGTCCCAGAGATTGGCGGTATGGCCTTCCGTCAGCCAATCTTGCTGGCCGGCGTGGTTATCAGGGTGAACCACGGGGCCAATGCCAGAGATGGTCGATCGCGGCCCAAAGGCAGTAGGTAGTTGCCAAGTGCGGGTATTTTTCACTGAACTGAGGGCAAAGCGGGTTTGGTCAAACACATAGGGCCACCAGGAGCCAATATTTACCCCTGGTTTCTTAGGGGCAAAGGTTCCCCTCAGAAAATCTAGTTCTTCTTTCAGAAACAGTCGTTTTTCTTCTGTTAGGTTGTAGGCAGTATTTTGCGCGTCTACCCAGGGATCGCGATCGCACTCCTGATTGCGCAAAATCCCCGTATCTTTCAGATCTTCCCCTTCTTTACCGATCGCTACTGCCGCCCAGTAGGTTTGCCAGTGGGCATCTAGCCAACCATTCCAGGCAGAGTCCGTTTCCCGTAAATCGGGCATCCAATTATGCAGTAGGTTCAGCACTTCCCGACCCAAGCGTCGCCATTCGGCCTTCAGGGATTGCTTGGCGGTTTGCATCGCCCCTGCCACCTTAGCCTTCGGCAAAATCATCACCAGCACGTTGGGAAAACCAGCGGTCAGGAGTTGCTGGCCCGTTGGGCGATCGATGAGATCTTGAAACTCTGGCCACTCCTCCCGCAGCCAATAGTCAATGAGGGGTTGCTGAAACAAACTGGGATATAAAAAGCTATCAGGGCCATAGATTTGGGCTAAGTCCCAACAGACCTTGGCTGAGAGGTAGTGCAAAATCCAGGAACCGGCCCAAAAATCCCGCATTTTGCGGCTGGCTTTGATCAGTTCTTGTACGGGGGTAAAGCTAAAGGTTGCCAGATAGGCACGGGATAATGGCTTATCTTTTGACCAGCGTTCCGTAATATCTTCTGCTGTTAAGTCATAGCCTGCTAAGGCACCACAGAGGGCCGCCGTCATGCTGGTATGGCTCCAGATCGATCCATCGGGAATGCGGGTTTCAGCAGGCATCAGCAACAGGGAGGGATCGTCAAAGGCTTGGCAAGCCGCTTCCGGTAGGCATCGCCAGAGCCACCAAAATACTTTCTTGGGGTCTGTTTCGCGCTTTAGCCAATCGGGAAATAGTTGCTGCTCTTTGTCCCTAATGGCTTGGGCACGATCAGCGCTGGATATAAGCGATTGATGATTATGATCAGGCAGTTTCCAGCTTGAAATTTTGGCACCAGATAGTAAGTGGCTAATTTCTAGTCCTTTGTCGCCGTAGTCTACAGAACTATTGAGGCTACCAATGGCGGAGCGATCGCTAGCCGACGTAATCAAATCGGAGTCTGCAATCCACTTAAAGATGGTTTTTCCACTTTTTTTAGGGGATATTTTACTCTGGTTAGTTGGGTCTTCTTGCTGATCGGTTCTCAGGGCGTTTAGCCAGGAAGCCATAATCTCTAATTCCTGCCAGGCACCTTCCCCACCCCGCCCAGAATTGTCATGCAGTGCCTTCAATGCCGGATCATGCAGTAATCCCCAGATCTTGGCTTGCCAGAATGCTTGAGACATGGGCACTTTCCCCCGTTGTGTCATCGCCTAGCATCACCATAACGTAAGCCTTATCGAAAAATCTATTAAAAGAATCTATTAACTTGCTATCCTAAAATGGAACCTTAACTCTTATTTACAGGCAAACATGTAGATATATTTTCAAGCGTATCGATATTTTCTTTTTCTTGACAATTTTAGACAAAATGCCTAAGAAGATTACGCCGCACCTGTACAGCGATCGCGCCGCCTTTGAACGCCTGCTCTTGCTCATTGCTACTTTCCTACACTATCCCGGCATTGGCTGTCCCGACCCTGATGCCCCCCACCGCGACGGTCACCACCAGGCATTAGCAGCAGTCCAGCAAGGGTTGTTAGCCACCGCCCGACGGTATGAAGTGGAACTGGTGGGCTATGCCCTGCCCACGATTCGCAAGGATTTAGAAACCTTACGGCGCTATGGCATCCTCGATCGCCACATGTATCGTTGGGGCTATTACCTGGGAACCGGTGCCCTCAAACGCGAAGAACTGGCCGTCGCCCTTGATGCCCTGGCTTCCCTCGCCAAACACCAGGGTGATCCCCAAGTCCGCCGCATGTATACCGCGATCGCCCAACGCCTGCGGGGCCTAGACCTCCAGCTTCAGGGCGAACTGTTGTATCCCGTGCGCCGCTACCTCAACCATACAATTACCGATAGTGATCCGGATGAAATGATGGCCCAGGGCAAACACCAGGACGTTCTCTTTCAGGCGCTGCCCATCCTAGAGCAGGCCATTAGTCTCGGCCAACCCGTGGAACTTTCCCGGCGACGCGACCCCTATCACCAGGTTGATCTGGGCATGGTGCAGGTTTGGCCGCTGCAACTGCTGTATCACGATATTGCCTGGTATCTGGTTTACGAAGACTACTCCCGTGCCTACTTTGCAATTAACCGCATGGATCGCTTCAGTAGCCACTGTCGGCTGTTGTCTGCAACCGGGCGGGGCGCGCGTGCCCAACAGGCCAGTTTGCAATCGGTTGATAAGCTTCTTCAAAACGGTTGGGGCCTCTACCTAGGTGAACCGGAAGCCCAAGCAGCAGAACTAGCCGGAGAATTGCCCCTGACAGAATTCAAAGTGCGCTTCTACCCACCCGTAGCTACCTTCATCCTCGAAGGCGATCGTCGCCACCCCCGGCAACGACTCCGGCGCGGCCCCAAGGATCAGCAAGGCCAAGTCAGCTATGTGGATTACAGCGTGCCGTTGCCCGATCGCTCCTTTAACGAATTCAGCCGCTGGGTGAATCGCTTTTTGGGGCATGTCCAAGTCTTGTCACCTCCCAATTTAGTAACGGTCCATCGCCAAGCGATCGCCGCACAAATGGCGTTATACAAATAAGTGAGAATATTGACATCCTCCCCGCCGTGAACGGGCGGGGATTTCCTATCTAGAAAGTCAGTCAGTCGTTTTGTCGAGACTATTGCCTCTGCTGGCGCTAACAACGTTTACAGCATACCTAAAGGTAGACGATGACGCGATTGGGGAACCGATCTTCCCCCACTTTAGTGCCATCAACGAAAATGTTGGCATGGCCTTCACTGTCGTGATGAATCCGAGCAACCCCATTACTATCAGTCCTGACCGCATCGGTCATGCCCCTATTGAATAGGGCCGTAAAACCGAGGGTGACACGAGCGCCACTTTTGCGGTTTTGGTTCTTGTAGACGATCACTTCGCTAATGTGCTTTTTCATCGTAGCGGTTAACTGTGAGGATAGGTGAGTGAGCGCGATCGCTAGGGTTAGCGATTGCATGGCAACCCATCGTTAAACTCAGCTTCAGCGGCTATGCCTAACGATGTATCTCTCCCAATTGTAGGATATTGACTGACCAACTCTGATAGTCTTGATTTTTCAAGCCAGGGCTAATGTCAGAGATGGTGCGACAATGAGAATCAGCGTTTAGCCTCTACCCATGCCCGATCGCATCAGTGATTTCGCTCACCGGGCGAATACGGAGGCCGTCACGCGGCTGGAGCTGCACAATCACGGGGAGTGCGGCGGCATCGTCACTGAGGGGGAGGGGGAGGGGCGCGATACTAAGGACATCGGGAAAACATTTAAGGTATCGGTCATGCAAGCGTCAGTCTTCTCCCTCCAATCGCTCGAACAACTGGTGAACAAGATCTTCACGACCCGTCGCATCAGCCGCATGGATCAAGAGTTGCTGATGGCGCTACTGAATAAGGATGTGATTGAGCCACAGGAGCATGACCTAGTGAATCGCGTGTTTCAGGGCTTGCAGCAGGGACGGTTGTGGGTGGCGTAGAGGCGATGGTGCCCCAGCGGGTGGATGGCCTCCTCCAATTACTAGGGCAGTGTTGGTATCTCGCCGATCGCCATTAATCGCCATTATTTGTCTGAGTCAGTCGTTCTTGGGCTTCCTGGGTTCGTCCTTGCATTGCCAGAATAACCGCCAATTGATAGGCGGGTTCAATACGGTCTGAATGGGGTTGAATTTCCGTTGCCACTTCTGTCAGGAGTTTTTCCCGTGCGGCTTGTCCCTCCAGAAGGAGCTTCATTAAAATTGTTCGGATTGGCCAGGGCTGGCAGCAATTCTAGGCAAATGGAGCTTTGTCAGGAGGGGTCTACCGCCAGGTTTAAGAAGTCGCACAGGCGGTTACGAAGGCGTTCTTTATCCTGATAGCCCGAACTGAGATAGGGCATGAGATGCACGGTTTCCCCCGATCGCAAATCTAGGTTGACCCGATAAGTGGTGTTTTTGCGAGAACGTTCAATCCAGACCCGCCGAATGTCCCTTAGCGGATAGTGGCGCTGGTGTTGCCCAAAGAGACCCCGACGTTGAAGCGTGCATTCACCCGTTTGTTTGTTAAGGTCCAAGGTGACGATTTTGCCCAGCAGCAGCATCAACATCCCAGGTCCAGAAAATGCTACGAGGAACAACAAAGCCAACCAGCGGTAATCTCCGGTTACTTCCAGGGTCGGTTGGCTGGGGTTTTGCAGGAAGTCATTGATCTGACGTGCCTGGGCGGAGTGATTGCTGATGTTACTAAACGTTGTCACCAGGGGAATACCGCCTGAATCCGTCCGCAACAGCACCCGGTAGGTTCTTTTCCCTTTACGACGGCGGCTACTCTGGATTTCAGCTTGTTGTAGGCTCTGGAGGGGTAGGGTGATGCTGCGTTGGGTCAATAATTTTTGGTTGATTAAGGTGCAGGCAGGGGGCGTTAGGCTGCGATCACACTGGAAGGTAACGGTTTCCCCGATTAAGGTAAAAACCATCGCCCCAACAATCGTAAACACACTACCCAGGAACCATAACAGCCAGGGACGTTCCTGTAAAATCAGGCGATCGGATGTTTGTTGTATAACTCGCATCTCCAACTTTTGGCCTAGGCCCAAGATTGATAGAACGACTGTATTATAGCTGTGCAAAAGTGTGCCTGGGGGGAAGAGTCAGGCCAAATTGACGCGCGTCACAGCTTGCAGCCAGCCGTATCACTCCTGGGGGAATGACCGCTCACGATTTTGCGGAGGAATTGTCACGCTTGTGATTCTCCCCTATCACTGTGGCAATCAGGAGATTCCGCGAAGATAGGAACATCGAAGGTTTACTTCTGAGGTGTTTCCCATGTTTTACCAATATCGTGGTGTTGCTTACGCAGTCCCGACCAACACCCTCCCGACGGTAACGACAAAAGTGATCGGTAAGTATCGCGGTGTTGAAGTGGCCACGTCCGTGGTGATCGATGTGCCCCGGCAACCCTTAATCCACACCTTGACCTATCGGGGTGTACGCTATGGAGCCGTTCAGGTAGTGACACCAGTGGCGTTGACCCCAGCGTTGACCTAGATACGGTAGTAGGCTGCTGGCTCCGGTAATCTTCAAATAGCGAATGGCTCCTCATCATTGATGGGGAGTTTTTTCAGGTTTAATCGTACTGCTAATTTTGTATAGTGATGACGATCTTTGATTTGTTGCACGGCAATGTGCATGGCTTTGGATTGGCTGAGCTTGCAACCGTCGCGGCAAGCTTATGGCGATGAGGAGCCGTAAGCAGTGCCATCTTTATGGGTGAACTGCCAGCCCTCAGGCCCCAAAGTTGCAACTAGGTCATCATCGGGGTAGGTGACGGCATCATTGGGGGTACGATCGCCCACTTCGAGATAGGTGGCAACGGCATCCGAACGATTGAGCAGATGATGTCCATTCGCCTCACCCGCCGGAAAACCTGCTGCCATACCCGCCGTTAAAGTCTGCTCACCCGCATCGGTGATCAGGGTAACGGTACCCGACAGGATATAGATAAATTCATCTTGACGGCTGTGCCAGTGACGAAGGGCCGACTGACTGCCTGGGGCCAGATGCACAAGATTGACACCAAAGTGCTGCAACCCAGCCACATCCCCTAAGCGTTGTTTAGTGCGACCAGCAACTCGCGATTGGAAGGCAGCGGGATAGCTCGACCCAGTTTGTTGCGGTACGGTTGTCGGATCAATGATCATCGGGTTCACCCTTAACTTCCCTACCAGGGTAGGCGAAAGCGATCGCCCCTGGCCGCAACCAAAAACTTCTGAGGAATGCTTAGGAGAAGAATCCGGATCATGAGAAAAAAATATCCAGCGCATCAAAGGCTAGGAAGCTAGGAGTCTCTAGGGATAGAACAAGCTACACGGAAGCCAAACTGACCTGTTTCCCAACTAAAACGTTTTTTGGCGTAGTTAGGATCTGGCCTGTAACGAAACGCAGACCGGCAAGATATTGAATTTGTTTGCCACGAACCACCGCGTAGCAAATGTTCCTTAGAGTCTCCAGTTACCCATGAGCTTCCATCTACCGGTGCACCATAATAATTAGGATGCCGAACATCTTCACACCACTCCAAAACATTACCATGCATATCGTAGAGGCCAAAAGCATTTGGTGGAAAACTACCTACAGTTGCGGGAGACGGATAGTATGAGTTCCAATTTATATCTCGCAAGATCCGGCGTTAGAGTTTCACCGTAGTGAAACGGTGTCGTTGTTCCGGCACGACAAGCATATTCCCATTCGGCCTCGCTAGGCAAACGATATTGCCGCCCAGTGTGTTTGGATAATTTTTGACAAAATATTTTAGCATCATCCCAACTCACATTTATAACAGGCTTCTGGGATGACACAAAAGCAGAATTTTCTTCGTCTATCTTAATAAAATGCATTATTAACTTCAAAATTTTGGCGTGTCTCCCAGAAGTGTTGAAAGTTAGGTTAAGCGATGGAAAAAAGGGACAGAATGCAGTATTCTGTCCTCTAACAAATAAAAAATGATGTTCTATGATAGCCTCATTCCCGAAGCTTGTCAAATTGATCTTGAAGCAGCTTTGTCC